>DURJ01000025.1 GCA_012837285.1 Bacillota bacterium | reverse complement strand
TGTTCCAAGGAATGGTGGCCCGGATCCAGGAGGATACGGTACGCTACTTGTTTAAGATTAGGTTAACTGCCCAGGCACCCCAGCGTCGAAGCGCGGTGCGCAACGTCACCGCCGGCGGTGACAGCGACAGGCCGCAGCAGCCTTATCGGCGTCAGGGCAAAAAAATCGAACGCAACGATCCCTGCCCTTGCGGCAGCGGCAAGAAATATAAAAAATGTTGCGGAGGCTGATAGCTAATACAAGGTCAATGGATATGAAAACCAGGCAATCCATGGTTCTAGGTGCGGTGAAGAGCAAAAGATCCTTCACTGCGTTCAGGATGACAGTATAAGGGGCTCAGGATGACAGTGCAAGGCGCGCTTAGGATGACAGTAAAGGGGCATGTCGTCCCTGTCACTCTGAACGGAGTGAAGAGTCTTGGCTCCTTCGCTGAGGACAAAGTATAAGGGGCTCAGGATGACAGTGTAAGGCGCGCTCAGGATGACAGTAAAGGGGTATGTCGTCCGTGTCACTCTGAACGGAGTGAAGAGTCTTGTCTCCTTCGCTAACGATAAAACTGAAGGGGTGATGCAGATGCTACTGTACGACGATCTCTGCCGGGAAACGGCTGAGTTGATCCAGCAAATAGAGGAAATGGGGGCTTCTCTTTGACATCGCCGGTAAGAGGGCCCGGGTACAAGAGCTAGAGGCACTGCTGGCTCAGCCCGGCTTTTGGGACGACCCGACTCAGGCAGAAAAGATTATGCCGGACCTGACAGGGCTGAAAGAAGAGGTTCAGCGGTTTACCGAGCTGAATAAGGAAGCGGAAGACCTGCTGGTTCTATGTGAACTGGGAGCTGAGGCGAGCGACGCTGACACGGCCAAGGAAGTGGCGACGGCGTTGGTACCGCTGCGTCAGCGTTATGAGGCCCTAGAATTGGCAGCGCTGTTGGCGGGACCGTATGATCGGTGCAACGCCATTGTGTCGCTCCATGCCGGTGCCGGCGGTACCGAGGCTCAGGATTGGGTGAGCATGCTGCTGCGGATGTACACCCGCTGGGCGGAGAAAAACGATTACAAAGTAGAACTTTGGGATTTGCTTCCCGGCGATGAGGCCGGGGTTAAGAGCGCTACTTTTCTGGTGGCGGGTCCGAATGCTTACGGTTATCTGAAAGGGGAACGAGGGGTGCACCGGTTGGTGCGACACTCGCCCTTTGATGCGGCCGGACGGCGACATACGTCTTTTTCGTCGGTGGATGTAATCCCGGAGGTGGATCACGATCTGGACGTGGAAATTAAACCGGATGACCTCAAGATCGACACCTTCAGGGCCGGTGGAGCCGGAGGTCAGCATGTAAATAAGACTGATTCCGCTGTCCGTATTACTCATTTACCCACAGGGATTGTGGTGACTTGTCAAAATGAGCGGTCTCAACATTCCAATCGGATGACGGCCATGCGGATTCTAAAGGCCCGGTTGTTCGATATTAAACACAAAGAGGAAGAGCAGAAGCTGGCGGCACTGCGCGGCGAGCAGCGGGAAATTGCTTGGGGCAGTCAGATCAGATCTTATGTATTTGAACCCTATACCATGGTAAAGGATCATCGTACTGGGGAACAGGCCGGGAATGTGCAAGCTGTTATGGACGGTGACATCGATGCTTTTATTGCTGCCTATTTGAAGCTGAAGTTATAGCACAGGGGGAGAAGAGATGAACCGAAACAACTGGTTGCTGTTGGGACTGGTGTTGATGATGGCGGTGGGTTTGGCACTGATGCCAACCGATGGAGCGGCTTCGGGAATGGACCCGGGGACGGCTGAGGATCCCCTGGTGGCCAAGAGTTATTTGGATCAACTGGTCCGCTTGCAAGTGCTGGAGCTGGAAGCGGGAGCGGTACTGAGGGGAGAGGCCGGAACGGAGATGGTTCTGCGCGCCGGCCGGGCTGCAGCCATTACCACGCCTCAGGGAGGTATATCGGATCTCACTGCCGGCAGGGACATTCAAGCCGGAGAAGCTATACCAGCTAACCATTTATTATTGATACCGCGGAGCGACGGTCGGGGTCTGAAGGCACTGACAGATATAGTGGTACTGGTGCGCGGCGGTATGACCTTGGAGTGATAGAATTAGCAGCGAGGAAAGGGGAACGAAGATGCCCAGCCTAAATGTGCTGCTAGCGCTTATGGCTCTAGAGACCGGGGGCGCTGAGACCCATGTAGTGGGGTTGGCTCAGGAACTAAATAAGCGCGGCCACCGAGTGGTGGTGGCTTCACAGGGCGGCTGTCTGGAAGCAGAGCTTCGGGCAGCCGGAATTAAGCATGTTAAGGTGCCGCTACACAGCCGCGCCCCTTGGGATATGCTGCGCGCCCTGCGGCTCATGAATAACATTATCCACGACCAGAATATTAACTTGATTCACGCCCACGCACGCATCCCGGCTTGGATAGGGCACTTTGTTTCTTCTTGGACTAGGCGGCCGTTGGTAACCACGGCGCATGGTATTTATAGTACCAACCTGGGGTTGAGGGCTTTGACAGCTTGGGGCGATGAAGCCATTGCTGTGAGCCAGGATGTGAAAGCCCATATGGTGCGCAATTTCGGGGTGCCGGAGGATAATGTCACTGTGATTCCGAACGGAGTGGATACGGCTCGGTTCGCCGCTGATGTGGACCCCCAGCCGATTTTGGACGAGTTTGGATTGTCGGCGGCGGATCCAAAAGTGGTTTACATCAGCCGCTTAACCGGAGCCCGAGGCGAGATCGCCTTGAAGGTGATTGAGGCTGTACCGGAACTGCTCCGACGCTATCCCACCTTGACTGCTTTCATTGTGGGCGAAGGAGACAAGTTGCTGGAGGTTGAGCGCTGGGCCGAAAAGGTGAACGAGGACTTTCGGCGGCCGGCCATTTTGGTGACCGGTTCCCGGACCGATACGGCGGCGATTATCGCCACGGCTACGGTGGTGATTGGGGTCGGCCGGGTGATCTTGGAGGGTATGTCTTCGGCTAAGCCAGTGGTGATTGCCGGTGAGGCCGGGTTTATGGGACTTCTGACTCCGGACCTGCTGCCGGCAGCCCGACGGCACAACTTCAGCGGCCGGGGGAGCAATCACCAGACAGCGGCCCAAGCTATTGTCGGTGCTGTGGACAAGGTATTGGCTGATTCACATCTGGCTGGCGAACTGGGAGAGTTTGGTCGGGAGACGGTGCTAACAGAGTTCTCTCTGGCCCAGATGGCACAAGAAGTAGAACAGGTATATTATAAGGCCCTAAGGAGGAGCGATCATGCGGCTAATAGATGACAAAGGACGTCTATTGGGGCTGATAAACATTGTGGATTTGGCGGTGATACTTTTGCTTGCTGCTGTGGCCACCAGAGTGGGACTGAAATCCCGGCTGCTCCGGGCAGTGAACCCAAGCTCACTAAAGACAGTAGAAGTAGTACTGCTGGTAGAAGACGTGAGACCGGCCACCGCTGACGCTCTGGCTGAAGGCGACACCATCTTCAATACCAAATCCAATGCGGTGCTGGGTAAATTGGTTCAGAAAGAAGTGGTCCCGGCCCTGAAAGAAGTGGAGACGGCGGACGGACAGCTGGTGTTGGCTGAAGCCCCGTATCGCAAGGATGTCTATATAACTGTTCGCGGCCAGGGTCAGGTGACAGAAAATGTAATTATTCTGGGCGGTTATGAGATGAGAGTGGGAGCCAATGCCCAGGTGAAGGGACAAAAATCGGCTGTGAACAGCATTGTATTTGGTGTGAAGGTGGACGAATAAAGTGGACCTTAAGAAAAAATATGGGCAGACTAGCATAACTTTACGGATTGTGGCTGCCATAGCGACAGCGGCTGAAACCAGTGTTACGGACCAGGCTCTAACCCGATTGGGTCAAGCCCTGTCTTGGTTGGGCCGGGGCAGTTTTCCGGCCCAGGTGGTGCGCCTGGACTGGGGAGCCCAGGGATGGTTGGCTCACAGCCGGATGGCTCAGATGGCGGCGCGGCTCGGTCAGGGGCTAAATACGCTGGGCCTGGCCGGGGCCAAGCGGCTGCAAACAGCCTGGCGCGCTAGCTGGGTGGGTCGCTGGGCCAGCCGTTGTGAGTCAGGCCAGACCGGGGCAGCCCGGTTTGGGGCCGGACTGCTGCTGGGCTTGGCTTTAGGCATGGTGGTTTGGGGACGATTCTTAGGTACACTGACGGGCCGGCGGCTAGCGGCAGCGGCCGTACTGGTTCCCCTGGGGGGACTAATGCTGCTTCGTCCCTGTAATTGGCAGCAATGGGCCAGCGGCAGCAGGTTGCTGCAGTGGGCCGGCTGGTTGCTCAACCTGGGAGCGGGAGCAGAGTGATTGATTCAGGCGTAAGGAGGCCGGCACTATGCCAGTGGATTCCTTGACAACTCTGGACAAGCGTATAGATGGCCCTGGCTTAGGCTGGGGGTTGGCCGGAGGGCTCCTGCTGGCCTTGCTGGTGACAATGCTGCCGGCTAAGGAGGCAGCTAAGTATGTAGTGGCGGCCATTGCTGTTTATTACATTTGGCAGCGACCGCAATGGGGCTTGTATTTGATCCTGGCCGGACTGGCTTTTTTGCCCACGTCTCTTATCGGCCGGTTAGTGTTGCTCACAACAGGGGTGGCTATAGTTAAGAGGTGGGTCCGAGGGCGGAGCCTGACTTTGCTCACCGGTGTAGATTTGCCTTGCGGGATATTCTTTGCCCTGGTGGGCTTGGCTGCCTGTTCCTCGGTGGCTAAAACCGGCAGCCTGAGTGTATTGCCTCTTTATGGGTTATACTTGGCGACTTTTTATCTGGCCGCGATGTTGCCGCGGCCGCGGGATGTATCCTGGCTGTTGGGGGGCTTGTTGTTGGCTGGAATGCTGGCTGGCCTTATGGGTTTGCTGCAATACAAGAGCGGGATTCAAACTTCTTTGTCCTGGATCGATCTGAAACAGGCTGAGGAAATTAAAACCCGAGTCTTTGGCCCCTTTGACAATCCGAACATTTTTGCTGAGTACCTAACCTTTGTCTTGCCGGTGGCACTGGTATTGTGGCTGACAGAGCGGCGGTTCGGGGGCAAGCTAATTTGGACCGGAGTGGCAGTTGTGACCGGGGCGGCCCTGGTGGCTACTTTTTCCCGCGGCGGCTGGTTGGCGGCGTTGACCGGGGTGTTGGTTCTCGGCCTGGTTTGGGAGCCGCGTTTGCTGGTATTGACGGCGCTGGTGGCCATGGCCCTGCCGGCTTTGGCTCCACAGCAGGTGGTGAGTCGAGCGGCCAGTATCGGCAGTTTGGAGGACAGCTCCAATGTGTTCCGCTTGTCTATTTGGGCGGCATCTCTCAAAATGATTGCCGCTTATTGGCTCACCGGTATCGGACCGGGGACGGCAGCCTTTAATCAGGTTTATCCCCGCTTTATGATCGCAGGGACTCCGGCTATTCATAGCCATAATCTTTACTTGCAGTTGGCATTGGAGCTGGGGGTGCCGGGGTTGCTGGCCTTCCTCTGGCTGCTGCTGGCGGTGTTTTCCCGTTCATTTATGGTATTGCCCCGGCTTTCTTACCATGACCGGGGGGTGTTAGCGGCGCTATTGGCCGCTCTAACCGGTTTTTTGCTCCATGGAGCAGTGGATAATGTTTGGTACAGTCCTAAGCTAACCTTGCTTTTTTGGCTGACGCTGGGGCTAGCGGTGGCCATGGGAAAGGGGGCGGGCGGCTCTGCGGGTGCTGCATGTAACCAGTGACCTTCAGGTAGGCGGGGCTGGACGCTATTTGTTGAACTTATTGCCCGGCCTGGCTAAAGAAGGATGGGAGGTAAGCGTGGCCTGTCCCGGCGGGGGCGAGCTGGAGCAGGAGCTCAGGCGACACGGTTTTCACCCTCATCGGCTGAGTGGAGCTGACGCTTCCTGGAGCTGGCCGGTATTGGGCCAGGTCTATGCTCTGCTGGCACGGGAGAACTACCAGGTGGTGCACACCCATGCCAGTTTGGCTGGGCGGGTGGCGGCCCGGCTGGCGCACAGCCCGAAAATAGTATTGACCCGGCATAGATTAGGTGCAAGGAAAGAGGTGCCTAAGGGGCGCCGTTATCTTAACACTTGGGCCAACACGCTGCTCACTGACCGGATTATTGCCATATCGCAGGCGGTGGCTGTGGGCCTAGTGAACGAGGGTGTGCTGCCGGAGCAGATAAGAGTTATTCCCAACGGGATCGCAGTGGAGGAGTTTTCCAACTGCAGCGGGGCGGCGGTACGGATGGAGCTAGGGGTAGGCAGCCGGCCGCTGGTAGGGATGGTGGCCCGGCTGGTTCCGGAGAAGGCACCCGAGAATTTTGTCCAGGCAGCGGCCTTGATTAAGCAGCAGCGCCCTGATTGTATGTTTGTCCTGGTGGGAACAGGTCCGCTCAAGCAAAGGTTAACGGATCTGGCCCAGAAGCTGAATTTACACCAGGAGTTCAAGTTTCTCGGCTATCGGCCCGATATTGCGGCGGTAACGGCGGCGCTGGATGTGGCGGTGCTTACTTCTTGCCAGGAGGGCCAGGGGTTGGTACTGTTGGAGGCCATGGCGGCCGGTAAGCCCCTGGTGGCCACGGCAGTGGGAGGAATTACTGAGGTGGTGCAACCGAAACACACCGGCCTACTGGTACCACCGGGGATGCCGCAGGCAGTGGCCCAGGCGGTATTGCAACTGCTGGAGCATGAGGAGCAGGCACTGGCCATGGGCCGGGCCGGACAGGAACTGGTACGGCGACAATTTTCCCAGGCGGCTATGGCTCAGCGTACAGCAGAACTATACCGCGAGCTGGTGGAGAGCTAGAGGGGAGGCTGGGCCTTTGCGCACAGGTCACCCATACTGGATGGTAATTCTATTGGTACTGGCGGTGCTGGCCCTGACAATTGTAATACCGAATAATGTTCTAATCAGCAATAATGATCAGGTGGGGTTGGCTCTGGATTGGCAGGAGGCCCAAGGTGTGGCTCAAGCCGCAGGGGTTCCGACCGCCGAGCTGGTCCAGCAACTGCAGCCGGAAGGAGCCGGGTATATGACTGTGCGTGAGGATACCCTGGGCCGACTGAAGCAAACGGGGCGCATTCAAGTTCTGACCGGCTGGGAACTCTACCAACTGACTCAGATGCTGAGCTCAGAGGACGCAGCGGAGGAGGAATTTCGGCTTCAGGACACTTATGTGCTGACGACTAACCAGGAGTTGTTTAACCGGCTAAAGGAGCGTCTACAGCGGCGTTTTCCGGATCAAGTACGCACTTTGGCCTGGGCAGCGGATAATACGTACGCCTTGGCTGTGTCGGTGCACCGGGATCAATTGACTCCAGTGGGGATTGGTATTTCACCCAGCGAAGTAGCTGCTGTTCGAGCCTTGGGCTTTGAACCGGTGTTGGTTTGGCTGGACGGTGCGAAAACGCTGGGAGAACTAAAGCTGGATCTAAATGATGTGGCCCAACTGCAACCGGCAGCCCTGATTCCGGGCCCGCTGCCGGCGGCGGCTGGGCCGGAAGTAGGATCTAGGCTGGCTCAACTGGATATTGTCCAGGGGGTGCCCGAATTTGACCCGCCGTTAGGGGCAGCCGCTGTGGCAGCCGCCGGCGATTACAAAACTGTGCGTGTCTACGAGCGGCCGGTACATACTATCTACCAGGAGTATTTGCTGGCTGTGCGAGATCGCAATGTACGCTTAGTGGTATTACATTTGCTGTGGCAGGTACCGGCGGCCCAAAAAGGTCAGTCGCTGGTGGATGCTAATCGGACCCATCTGAGCCGTACGGCCGCAGCCCTAACCGCCGCCGGCATGAAGCTGGGTACTTTGCAGTCGTTTCCGCCCCGGCAGGCCAACCGCGCAGTTGTGGCGGCCATGTTAGGTTTGACGCCGGCCCTGTTTGTCTACCGGCAGCGGTGGCCGTGGATGCTCTGGGTGCTAGTTGGTGCCGGTACCGGTTTGGTGGCGCTATTGGTGCCGCCGCTGATACTGATGTGGTTGCGCAAAGGGGCGGCCTTGGCCATCGCCGGTTTTTTGCCGGCCAGAGCCATGTTTCAGGCTTTAAGCACCGCCCAGCGCCAGACAGCCGCACCGGTGATGCGGGGGCTGACAGCCCTGATGGGTTCAGCGGCACTGACTCTGCTGGGTGGAGTTGTTGTCCAAGGCTTATTGGGGGATATTGACTTCCTGCTAAAGCTGCATGTATTTTCCGGCATTAAAGTGGCTTACTTGATTACCTTTGCTTTGGTACTGGCGGTAGCCTATGGGGAACAATGGCGGGGCCGCCGCTGGTGGCAGGAGAAACAGATTGCTCCAGTGGAGCTGCTAGTAACAGGGTTGCTGGGGGTAGCGGTGTGGGTGTTGTTTAACCGCAGCGGTAACGCCTCTATTATCCCGATACCGGCCTGGGAGCTTAAGGCCCGCAGTTTTTTGGAGGCGGCTCTTTTTGCCCGGCCGCGGACAAAAGAGTTTCTAGTGGGACATCCGGCACTGATGTTGGCTGCTGCCGGTTGGGCTGAGGATAAGTTTTACCGGCCGCAGCTGTTGGTTCTAGCAGCAGTGGGGCAGGCTTCGCTGATAAATACGTTTGTTCATCTCCATACTCCGGTTGCGATTTCCCTGGTACGATCGCTGTTGGGATTGGGCGGCGGGGCTCTGGTGGGGGCCCTTCTGCTGGGGGTCGGTAATTTTGTAGCAAGGAGGGGAAAGCGTAATGCCTAAAGTGGTGCTCTCCGGTTACTTTGGCTTTGGCAATGCAGGTGATGAAGCCATTTTGGCGGCTGAGGTGGCGGCATTAAGGCAGCTTATCCCCCAAGTGGAGATTGCGGTGTTATCGGGAAACCCGCACGAGACGGCGGCCACTTATAACGTGGAAGCCGAGCCCAGAGGTAATTTGTGGGCGGTGAGCCGGGCTTTGCGGTCGGCTGATCTGTTGATCAGCGGTGGCGGGAGCCTGCTGCAAGATATTACCAGCAACCGTTCGATCCCCTATTATCTGGGTGTGGTGGCACTAGCCAAACTGTTAGGTAAGAAAGTGATGCTCTATGGTAACGGGGTTGGGCCGATCAGAAACCCGTTTAACCGGCTGTTGGTACGTTGGCTGGGAAATTGGGTCGATTTGATCACGGTGCGCGATGAAGGGTCCAAGAGAATCCTGCAAGAATTAGGGGTGACCCGGCCGCCACTGCTGCTCACTGCTGATGCTGTCTTTACACTGGAGCCGGCCTCAAGAGAGGCGGCCGAGGAAGTGCTACGGCGCGGCGGGGTAGGCTCAGACCGGCCCCGTATCGGGGTGTCGGTACGGGAGTGGCAGGACCGGCAAGAGTTCAAGGAAGTGATGTCGTCGGCCATTGATAAGTTTGCCGCGGCTCATAAGGCCGAAGTGGTTTTCTTGCCGCTACAGCACCCAGGGGACGTAACGGCGTCAGAACAAGTGGCCTCCTTTATGGAGCAGCCGGCCACAATTATTACTGAACGCACCGCTGTTCCCACCACCATGGCTTTGTACGGGGCGATGGATATAGTGCTGGGGATCCGCTTACATGCTTTGGTCTTTGCCGCTTTGCAGGCTGTGCCCCATGTGGGTATTGTCTATGATCCTAAGGTGGCCAGCTTCTTGGATATTGTCGGGCAGCCGGTGGGCGGACCGGTGGAATGCCTGGATGGAGATCATGTGGCTGAGCAGCTGGCCAATCTGTGGCTCAAGCGGCGGCAAGCCAAGACAGATTTAGAAGTAGCCGCCAAACAGTTAGCTGAACTGGCCTGGCGCAACGCCGAGCTGGCTGTTGCTCTGCTTAAAGGAGAAAATTAGGGTGGATGATAGAGTTTGGATTCTAGGTGTACCCTTAAGTTCCGTTACTGCCGACCAGGCCCTAGCCCAGTTGTCTGTCTGGCTGAGAGAGGACAAAACCCGGTTAGTCTTTACTCCTAATGCCGAGATTATTGCTTTGGCTCAGGATAATCCGGAACTCAAGGCTGCCTTAACAGCGGCCGACCTTACGGTGCCGGACGGGATCGGAGTTGTTTGGGCGGCACGGCAGCTAGGTACTCCGCTTAAGGAGCGGGTACCAGGTATCGACCTGCTGGAGCGCCTCCTGGCCCTGGCAGCGGCTGAGGGTTATACAGTCTACTTTTTCGGAGGCCGTCCGGGGGTGGCGGCCGAGGCGGCGCAGCGTGTGCAGGCCCGTTATGACAATTTGCTGGTGGTCGGGACTCACCATGGCTATTTCGACCCCGGGGAAGAAGAACAGATTCTAGTTCAGCTTCAAGCTTTGCAGCCGGATATCCTAGTGTTGGCTTTAGGGGCGCCGAAACAAGAGCTGTGGCTTACCCGTTATGTTAACCGGCTCCCGGTAAAGGTGGCCCTGGGGGTGGGCGGAAGTTTGGATGTTATGGCTGGACAGGTTAAGCGGGCGCCGCTGTTGTGGCAACGGTTGGGTCTGGAATGGCTGTATCGGATTGTAACCGACCCACGCCGGCTGAAGCGGGCCTGGCAGTTGCCGCGCTTTGCGGGGATGGTATTGAAGGCGAGACGCCCAGGGACAGAATAAGGAATACATAATGAACTGGAGGCAGGGAAATGGCACTGGATCCTGAATTGGAGCAGCACCTGGAGGAAAAGGCTCGGCTTATTAGGCAACACATCATCAGAATGACTCAGGCTGCCAAGTCAGGGCACCCCGGAGGATCGTTATCGGCGGTGGAAATTCTGACGGTGTTGTATTTTTATTTTATGCAACTGGACGCGGGCAGACCCGACTGGCCGGAGCGGGACCGGTTTGTGCTGTCTAAGGGACATGCCGCACCGGCGCTGTATGCAACCTTGGCTGAGCGGGGTTTTTTCCCAGTGGCTGACTTGATTTCACTCCGTCAGCTGGGCAGCCCGCTTCAAGGGCACCCGGACATGAAAAAAGTCCCGGGGGTGGAAATGTCCACCGGGTCTTTAGGCCAAGGCTTATCATGCGCCTGTGGCATGGCGCTGGCCGGACAGCTGGATAAGGCCGGTTGGCGGGTGTATGCGCTGCTGGGTGACGGCGAGTGCCAGGAAGGCCAAATATGGGAGGCGGCCATGGCGGCAGCCCATTACAAGCTGGACAATCTCATTGCCTACTTGGATTATAACCAGTTGCAGATCGACGGCCCGATTAGGTCGGTGCTAAACCCGGAGCCATTTCCGGACAAGTGGAAGGCTTTTGGCTGGCAGGTATTCACTGTGGACGGACATTCCTTAACGGAGATTATTGCTGCTACCGAAGCGGCCCAGCTTTCCACTGGGCGCCCCAGCATGATTATTTGTCATACAATTAAAGGCAAAGGCGTGTCCTTTATGGAAAATGAGGCTGGCTGGCACGGCAAGGCGCCGACTGATGAGCAAGCCAAAATCGCCTTAGCTGAGTTGGTGTAAGGAGGGTCGGGACGTGACCGAAAGAATTGCTACCCGGGACGCCTACGGCCAGGCCCTGATAGAGCTGGGTCGGGAGCTGAAGGAGTTAGTGGTGCTGGACGCGGATCTATCCCAATCTACGAAAACGGCTGGCTTTGCCAAGCTGTTTCCGGAGCGGTTTTTCAACATGGGTATTGCCGAGGCGAATCTTATGGGAACTGCAGCCGGTTTAGCAGCGGCTGGGAAGATTCCTTTTGCCAGCACTTTTGCTGTGTTTGCCACTGGTCGGGCTTTTGACCAGGTGCGCAATTCCATCGCTTATCCAGAGCTCAATGTCAAGATTTGTGCCACTCATGCCGGCATTACCGTGGGTGAAGACGGGGCTTCCCACCAAACTCTGGAAGATTTGGCCTTAATGCGAGCTTTACCGGGGATGACAGTGTTGGTACCGGCAGACGCTCCGGAGACGAAGCAGGTGATTCGAGCGGCAGCGCGGCATCAGGGACCGGTCTATGTTCGCTTGGGACGGGCAGGTGTGCCAGTGGTCTGTGACGGTGACTATGAGTTTAAGCTAGGGGAGATTGCGACTTTGCGTTCCGGCTGTGATCTGACTGTTTTTGCTTGCGGCTTTATGGTAGCGGTGGCCTTGGAAGCAGCGGAGTATTTGGCTCGAAAGGGTATTAGCGCCCAAGTGGTTAATGTGGCCACTGTTAAGCCCTTGAATGTGCAGCAGGTGGCTCAGGCGGCGGCGCAAACCGGAGCCGTGGTGACCTGCGAGGAACATAGTATTATCGGCGGGTTGGGAAGCGCTGTGGCCGAAGTTTTGGCCGAACACTGTCCGGTTCCGCTGGAACGGGTTGGGGTTAAAGATGTGTTTGGTCAGTCGGGCAAGCCGACTGAGCTGTTGGAGCTCTATGGCTTGACGGCCAAGGACGTGGGCGCGGCGGCGGAACGGGTTTTGGCCCGGAAAAGGATATGAAAGCGGCACCGGTCTTAGTAAGCGCCTGTCTGAGCGGGAGGCGGTGTCGCTACGATGGGGCCGCCAGTGGGTGTCCAGACATAGAAGCTATGGTAAAAGAGGGACGGGCGGTGCCCTTTTGCCCCGAGGTTGCCGGCGGCCTGGCGGTGCCACGCTGGCCGGCGGAGATTCAAGGCGGCAGCGGCGAAGACGTGCTGGAGGGTAAAGCCCGAGTAGTTAATTCGCACGGCCAGGATGTAACTGAAGCTTATGTCTGCGGAGCCCAAGCAGGAGTGGCTTTGGCCCAGAGCTTAGGTGTTCGGCAGGCCATCTTAAAAGAGAAGAGCCCGGCTTGCGGGGTGTACCTAATTTACGACGGCAGCTTTAAGCGCCGTCTACGCCAGGGGCAGGGGGTTTTGGCCGCTGCCTTGACAGCTACTGGCATAGAGGTAAAGAAAGCATAAGATAACCACAACTGTTTGGGTTGGAACCGGTAGATTGCCGGTTCCTTATTTTGCCTGAGAAGGAAAGCAAGTGAAAAAAGGATTTTTATCTACCCCTGTCGAAGAACTTACATCATCTGGCGAAAGAGAAGAACAAGACATAAAAGCAGTCGAAATAGGGAGTGTGACAACAGGTGATCGAGTTTGACCGGGTCACCAAGATTTATAATCGCGATACGTACGCTCTTGATAAGGTGACGTTGAAGATAAACAAGGGTGAGTTTATATTTCTGGTGGGGCCCAGTGGCGCCGGCAAGAGCACTTTTGTCCGCTTGCTGTTGCGCGAAGAGCTTCCTACCGAAGGACGAATTGTAGTAGACGGAGTGGAAACCGGGCGGTTACGTCCCAGGGAGGTACCGTTTTTCCGTCGCCGCATCGGGATGGTCTTTCAAGATTTTCGCCTGCTACCGGAAAGAACTGTGTCTGAAAACGTCGCTTTTGCTCTGCGAGTAGTGGAAGTGCCGCGCCGCGAAATCTACCGGCGGGTACCGCAGGTGTTGCATTTGGTAGGACTGGCGCACAAGTCACGAGCCAAACCGGCAGAACTGTCAGGGGGAGAGCAGCAGCGGGTGGCGTTAGCCCGAGCCTTAGTGAATAATCCGCCTATTTTGTTGGCCGATGAACCAACTGGGAACTTGGATCCGGAGACTTCGTGGGAAATAGTTAAGTTGCTGCTGGAGATTAACCAACGCGGCACTACCGTGGTGGTGGCCACCCATGCCCACGAGATAGTAGATCGCGTCCGGCGCCGGGTAGTGGAGCTAGAACGAGGGCGTGTGGTGCGGGACGAGGAAAAGGGGGCCTATGGCGGTGAGATTTAGCACCTGGGAGTTTTACCTGCGCGAAGCCGGCCGCAGCTTGGTGCGTAACCGGTTTATGACTTTGGCCTCAATAAGTACGGTGGCGTTGTCGCTCTTGATTCTGGGCCTGTTTCTGCTGGGAGCGGTTAATCTTAACCACATAGCTTTGACACTGGAAAACCAGGTGGAAGTCAGTGCTTACTTAGAAGATGAGCTCGAGGCGGAAGAAATTACAGCTATCACAGCCCGAGTCCAGGGGCTGACTGGTGTACGGGAGGTCAAATTCATCAGCAAAGAAGAGGCTTTGGAGCGGCTCAAGGAGCAGTTCGGTGAGCGCAAGGATCTGTTGGCTTCGGTGGAAAAGAACAATCCTCTGCGCAATGCCCTGGAGGTACGTACCCTAACACCCACCAATGTAAAGCCGGTGGTGGAAGAACTGAAAGGGCTACCCGGCGTGGCCAAAGTCAGTTTTAAGGAAGAAATTATTGAACGCTTGTTTGCACTGACTAAAGCCATCCGCTTGGCCGGTTTGGCAGTGGTGCTGCTGTTAGTGGGGGCAACAATCTTTCTTATTTCCAACACGATACGGTTGACGGTTTTTGCCCGGCGCCGGGAGATTAGCATCATGAAACTGGTGGGAGCTACCGATTGGTTTATTCGTTGGCCCTTTGTTCTCGAAGGTCTATGTTTGGGCCTGCTGGGCAGTGTTCCGGCGCTAATATTGGTGGTTCGCTTTTACCATTGGTTGGCCGCCGGTGTTTACCAGACACTGCCGTTTATTCCCTTGCTGCACCCTGATAGCATACTGGGTCGGTTGCAGCTGCTGTTGGTTGGGATCGGTATTCTAGTGGGGACTTTGGGCAGTGCCATTTCCATGCGCCGGTTCTTGCGGGTCTGAACATGAGCACGGGGAGGAATAACTATGCGTAAGCAAGATCGGAGAAGGGGACGCTGTTGGCTGGCATCCATGGCCATGGTACTTTGCCTGGTGGCTCTATGGACAGCCGCGGTTCCGGCCTGGGGCCAAGCTAATCCTCTGGATGAGAAGCAGCGGGAATTGCGTCAGGTTGAAGAAAAGAAAGCAGCTACCTCGCAGCAACTACAGCAGGCCAAGAAACAAGAACGGAACCTAACGGCGGAGCTTAATACGCTGGAGAGGCAGTTAGAAGAAGCAGAACATGAGCTGGCCGTTCTGAACCAAAAAATGCAAACTACTGAACATAATCTGCGTCAGACTGAGGCGGAGTTGAAGAAAACTGAAGCCGAACTGGCCGAACAAATTGACATCCTGGGCGAACGCCTGCGGGCCATGCAGGAAAATGGATCGGTGAGCTACATAGAAGTCCTGCTCTCTTCTGGGGACTTCAGCGATCTATTAAACCGGTTTGATTTACTAAAAGAAATCGTGGCCCAAGATGTTGTGCTCATGGAAAGTATTAAAAAGAAACAAGCGGAAATTGAAGTTCAGAAGCAAGCTCTGGAGAAAAAACGGACAGAGCTGCTCAGCCTTCAGGGTTCGGTTCGAACCAAGAAGCAGACTATCGAATCCAGAAGTAGGGCCCGAGGAGAATTGTTGGCGCAGATCACTAATGAGAAGAAGGCTTATGAGCAAGCACTAAACGAACTGGAACGAACATCGCGAGAACTGGAACTGGCTATCCGCCGCTTGCAGTCGCCTGATGATCCGGCCACCGTCGTGCGGGGAAAAGGGGCCATGGCCTGGCCCACAGCGGGATCCATCACTTCTTACTTTGGCTACAGGACCCATCCGGTTTTTGGAACGAGAAGACTTCACAGCGGACTGGACATTGCTGCATCATACGGTCAGACAGTGGTAGCGGCGGCCGATGGCACGGTTATTATGTCCGGTTCGTACGGTGGCTATGGCAAGGCAGTAATTATCGATCACGGCGGCGGCACGTCTACCCTGTACGGACATAACTCAGCTTTACTGGTAAAGGTGGGTCAAAAAGTGCAGCGGGGACAAGCTATTGCCAAAGCAGGCAGTACCGGTGTTTCCACCGGGCCGCATTTACACTTTGAAGTAAGGGTCAACGGCACACCGGAAGATCCGTTGGGCTGGTTATAGCACAGCACCGGAGCGACCTGAATAAGGCCGGCTCCGGTGTTTATACATTGAGTACAGATTTTTTATTACAAACTGGTTACAAAAAAGAAGGAGTTTGGGTTATACAGGTAGAATTAATGCAAAGCATTGAATACTCATAGGGAGGGGTTCAAGTGTTAACAGTCAGACGTAATGGGTTCCTAATTCTGCTGGCAATGTTTTTGGTGCTGGTTCTGGTAGCAGGTTGTACTCCCAAACCAGAACCAGAGGCCGAGAAAGAACCAGAGGAACCGGCCGAAACGCAATTTGTCAACATTGCTACCGGTGGAACGGCTGGAGTTTATTTCCCGTTGGGTGGTGCTGTGGCCGACATACTGAACAAGAACGTGGAAGGTGTTAACGCCAGTGCTCAGAGCACGGGGGCTTCGGTTGCCAATATCAACATGTTAAAAGACGGCGAAGTAGAGATGGCTTTTATTCAAAACGACATCACCTATTATGCTGCTAACGGCGAAGAGATGTTCGAAGGCAAGAAGGTAGGCGGACTGTACGGTATTTCTACCATCTATCCGGAAACCATTCAGATCGTTACTTTGGGCAGAACCGGAATTAAGAGTATTGCCGATGTGAAAGGTAAACGCGTGGCTGTGGGAGCGGCTGGCAGCGGCACGGAAGCTAATGCCCGCCAGATTCTGGCAGCTCACGGGATCACTTACAATGATATTACCGTTCAATACCTGTCCTTTGCTGAAGCGGCCAGCAACCTTAAAGACGGCAACGTAGATGTGGCGTTTGTAACCGCTGGGTTCCCCACGGCTGCTATCCAGGATATCGCTGCTCAGCACGAGGTGGTATTGCTGGAGGTTGAAGAGAGCATTGCCGACAAACTGATTGAACAGTACCCGTTCTATACCAAAGTGGTGATTCCGGCGGGAACTTATCCAAAACAGGATGCTGATGTGGACTCTGTGGCTGTAATGGCTATGTTGGTGGTCACGGAGGATATGGATGAAGACCTGGCTTATGACGTCACCAAAGCCATCTACAGTAACCTGGATCGGTTAGTGACGGCCCATGCAGTGGGCAAAATGATCACCAAAGAAGGAGCTCTGGATGGTATGCCCGTAGAGCTGCATCCAGGCGCGGAAAAGTACTTCAAGGAAGAGGGAATCCTGTAAAAACCCGAGCCGGCACAGGTACTCTAGCTGCCCTCGGGGCACTATAGTTGGAGGTGACTGGGCACTGGTTCGTCCAGTGCCCAGCTCTATATGAGCAGAAGATATGCGATATTGCTGCTGGCGCTGGTATGGATAGTAGGGTTATTGTATTTCCCTTTACCTCATCTCGCTGTTGAGGACGCCCATGGACAGCTGGTTTGGCAACCCTTTCTGGGGCTGGAGCGGCGTTTTAGCTTGCGGTATCGGCATTCAGTTCAGAAGACACTTTGCTGGGAAGATTTTATTGTGGGAGAAAACGGCGATTTGGTTTTGGTAGCCACACGGTACGAATCTTTAGGGGTGGGTTTGCCTTTTGCTGTTGGCGAAGGCCAGCTACTTAACAAAGAAGGGCAGTTTCATTTGACCGGCCTGAACAGGCATTTCCCCGATTTGGTCCTTCGAGCGATGCCTGTGGCCGAACAAGCGCTGGTGGTGCGAGGTCGGACTTATAAATTTAATGATTCTTTCGCTCCCGGAGCGAAGATAAAGCTCAGAGCTAAAGACCTGTCGCTGCTTCAGCTTCTCAGCTACAAACTGAGTAAGGAGGAAGGGTAACTTGGTGGATACACCGAAGATTCAATCGGAAGAGACAATTGACGTAGATGAGTTTTTGGCCAAATACGACCGGGAATCGGATTATCGTCGCCTGACAGGATTCGCCAGTCGAGTGATATCGGCTATTGCCATCTGCTTCTCGTTGTTTCAACTTTATACTGCTATTTTTGGTGTGCTGGATGCTCAGATTCAGCGCTCTATTCATTTGTCTTTTGGTATGGCATTGGTATTCCTCCTTTATCCCAGCCGGGGCAGTTGGTCCCGAACCAAGCTGCATCCGCTGGATGTGGTGCTGGCTATAGTAGCGGCGTGTGTTCCGCTGTATGTTGTGGTGAATTACCAAGAGTTGGTGCTCAGAGCCGGAACCGTTACACCGGCAGACCTGGTTGTCGGTGCCATCGGGGTGTTGTTTGTGCTGGAAGCAGCGCGGCGCGTAGTAGGATTGCCTATAGTATTGGTGGCCAGCATCTTTGTAGTCTACGCGTTTATTGGACCCTATTTGGTAGGGTTACCAATTAAGCAGCTCCAGATTTTGGCCCATAAGGGTGTGGGCTTGAGACAGTTGGTATACCACCTGTACTTTACTACAGAGGGGATTTTCGGTATTCCGCTAGGGGTATCTTCAACATTTATCTTTCTGTTTATTCTCTTTGGAGCTTATCTGGAAAAAACCGGAATGGGCAAGCTCTTTATTGATTTGGCCAACGCTTTAGCCGGCTGGGCCAGTGGCGGACCGGCCAAGGTGGCAGTGCTGTCCAGTGCACTAATGGGCACTGTGTCCGGGAGCTCTGTGGCCAATGTGGCCGGCACCGGTAGCTTTACTATCCCCATGATGAAAAGCTTGGGATACAGCCCCGAATTTGCCGGTGCTGTGGAGGCGGCGGCTTCTACCGGGGGTCAGCTGATGCCGCCGATTATGGGAGCAGCCGCTTTCTTAATGGCCGAATTTACCGGCGTACCCTATATCCAAGTGGTGAAAGCGGCGGTGATTCCGGCTGTCTTATACTACATCGGCATTTGGAGTGGAGTGCATCTGGAAGCTAAGCGGTTGGGACTAAAAGGGATACCGCGCGACCAACTGCCTAAAGTGGGCCCGTTGTTACTGGAGAAAGGGCACCTGATCTTACCGTTGGTAGCTATTGTGTATCTGTTAGTAACCGGGCGCACACCCATGAGAGCCGCCTTATGGGCTATTTTGCTGTCCATTGTGGCCTGTATGCTGCGTCGGTCCACACGAATAAAGCTGATAGATATTGTGGACGGTTTGGAGCAGGGTGCCCGGGGAGCCCTCGGCGTGGTGATCGCTTGCGCTACCGCCGGTATTATTATCGGCGTGGTTACCAAGACCGGGCTGGGTTTAAAGATGGCTACCGCCCTGATTGACTTTGCCGGGGGAAAACTGCTTCCGACTTTGTTCTTTACCATGATCGCCTCTATTATTCTGGGCATGGGTGTTCCCACCACGGCCAACTATGTTATTACCTCTACGATTGCGGCCCCGGCTTTACTCCAGCTGGGGGTACCGACCATGGCCGCCCACATGTTTGCTTTTTACTTTGGCATTATTGCTGACGTTACCCCGCCGGTGGCGTTGGCTGCTTATGCCGGATCCGGAATTGCTAAGGGAGACCCGATGAAAACGGCTTTTAATGCCTCTAAGCTGGCTATTGCCGCCTTTCTAGTACCTTATATGTTTGTAATGTCGCCAGTACTGCTGATGATGAATGCTACCTTGCCGTTGGTGCTTAGGGTAATGGCCACAGCCATAATTGGCATGGTTGGTATTGGGGCGGCGGTGGAGGGGTATCTGCTAACAGATGTTACTTGGCCGGAACGGTTGCTTTTACTGGCCGGCGGGCTGCTAATGCTGGACCCGGGCAAATTCACTGACTTTATCGGGCTCGCTCTTCTAGGAGGAGGATTCTTTATCCAAGTACTAAGGGCTAGAAGAGCTGAAGAAAAGACAACTGCGGCCTAGATTGAGCGGGGATCTTTTTGAAGAATTTGTGAAAACATTGTGCACCTCCTAGACAGAGATAAGCCTGGATAGTACAATCTTAAGGTAGAAGGGTAACTAGGTTATGTTTAGGAGGTGCATGTTCAGATGGGTAACTTTTGGTGCCGCTTCAACCAGAAGAACAGTTATGTCTGGGTGGCAGTGGTTGCTCTTCTGATTGGTGTTATCGTAACTGCCGGGTGCACGGCTGTTTTTGATGCCAAAGGGGATTCGGCCCAAAAGAGCGACCGACAGGCTCAAGCTGCTCCAGCCGAGGAGGCAGCGGCGCCGGTCTTAAGTACTCTCCCCGGGGGAGATCCTGATGCCATTGCTGATATGGTGGATCAGGTAGGGCCGGCAGTGGTGATGATCAATACCACTGTAGTACAAAAACGTCAGGGAATTGATCCTTTTTTGGACGATCCTTTTTTCCGTTACTTCTTTGGTGATCGCATTCCGTCGGTTCCAGGGGATCGTCGAAGCCAAGGTTTAGGCAGCGGGTTTATCACCAGTTCCGATGGTTATATCCTCACCAATGAGCATGTGGTGGACGGTGCTGAAGAAGTGCAAGTTACTGTGTCCGGCTATGATGATGTTTTTCCGGCCAAAGTAGTTGGAACGGACAAGGAGCTGGACTTGGCCATATTGAAGATCGATGCTCCCAAGCCCCTACCTACGGTCAAACTGGGCAATTCGGACCGTACGCGGGTAGGCGAGTGGGTGGTGGCCATCGGCAACCCTTATGGGCTGGATCACACGGTTACTGTAGGTGTGGTGAGTGCCAAAGGACGGCCGGTACCGGTACAGGATCGAATTTACAAGAACCTGCTGCAAACTGATGCGGCAATCAATCCCGGTAATAGCGGCGGCCCCCTGCTAAATCTGAACGGCGAAGTAATCGGTATCAATACCGCTGTGAATACTGAAGGTCAAGGCCTGGGATTTGCCATTCCCATCAATACGGCTAAGGAAGTGATGGGTTCGCTACGGACCGAGGGCAAAGTAATACGTCCTTGGCTGGGGGTATCCATCTTAGATGTAACCGCAGATCTGCAGCAGTACTTTAAGTTGCCGGATCGACGCGGAGCCATTGTGGGTGAAGTTATAGGCGGGAGCCCGGCTGCTAAGGCAGGTATCCAGGTGGGCGATGTGATCAAAAAAGTAGATGATGATGTGGTGGAGAGCGCTCAAGACCTGGTGGAAATCATTCAAAAGAAGAAAATAGGCAGCAACGTAGGGCTAGAGGTTTACCGCAACGGACGAACATTGTTCCGCTTAGTGGAGATCGAGGAGAAACCATAAGTACCGGGAGGGCGCAGAGACCCTCCCCTGCTCTTAGCTCCTTGACACTGATACAACCTGTGAACCGACACGTGGGGGCCGGGCTTTGTCCCGGCCCGTAAAATGTGCGGGTAGTCTGTGAACATGGCGATTTTATGTTCATTGCCGGGAGGCAATGTTTTGTGTTAGAATAAAATTAAGAAACCAGGGCGGGCGTAACGGCCCGCGCTTTTTGATGAAGGAGTTGCGGCGAAGCCAGGGCCGGTGGGACCGTGATCTCAGGCTCTCTAAAAGGGGAAGTGAGTTAGCATGGAGCAGAGACTGCGCTTACAAACCGACCTTGTTCCCAGGGGCGACCAAGCTAAAGCTATTGAGGGCTTGGCCCAAGGGATACGGGCGGGTTATAAACACCAAACTTTACTTGGGGTTACCGGATCCGGTAAAACTTTTACCATGGCCGGGGTGATTGAAGCTGTGCAGCGACCTACCTTGGTAATCGCCCATAACAAGACTCTGGCGGCTCAGTTGTGCAGTGAATTCCGCGAGTTTTTTCCGGACAACGCTGTGGAATATTTTGTCAGCTACTATGACTACTATCAACCGGAAGCTTATATTGCCACCACTGATACTTACATTGAAAAAGATGCGTCCATCAACGATGAAATAGATAAACTGCGCCATGCTGCCACCAGTGCTTTACTGGAGCGGCGAGATGTGATTGTGGTGGCCAGCGTCTCGTGCATTTACGGCTTAGGCTCACCGGAAGAGTACCGGGAACAGGTGTTGTCTTTATGGCCCGGAGATGAGCGGGATCGTGATGAAGTATTGAAGAAACTGGTGCAGATGCAATACAGTCGTAATGACTTAGAGCTGAGCCGAGGAAAGTTTCGGGTACGCGGTGATGTGGTGGAAATATTTCCGGCTGCTGCCAGCGCTCGGGCAATTAGGGTGGAATTTTTTGGCGATGAGATCGATTCGCTGCTGGAATTCGACACCTTAACCGGTGAGGTGCTGGGACAACGGCGGCATGTGGCCATTTATCCGGCCAGCCACTATGTTACCTCGATCCAGACTCGAGTGCGGGCCATGGCCTCCATAGAAGCTGAACTAAAGCAGCGGTTAGCCGAACTTAGATCTCAAGACAAACAGTTTGAGGCCCATCGCTTGGAGCAGCGAACCCGCTATGATCTGGAGATGCTGGCCGAGCTGGGCTACTGCCAGGGGATAGAAAACTACTCCCGCCATCTGACCGGTCGAGCTCCGGGAGAGCCGCCGTATACGTTGCTGGACTTTTTCCCCCAAGACTACTTAGTTATCATTGACGAGTCGCATATGACTATTCCGCAACTGCATGCTATGTATGCCGGCGATCGTTCGCGCAAGGACAGTTTGGTGGAGTACGGTTTTCGCTTGCCTTCCGCCTACGACAACCGGCCGTTGGTGTTTGATGAGTTTATCCACCGGGTCAAAGAGGTAATCTTTACCTCGGCTACCCCGGGACCGTTTGAACTTGAGGTTAGTGAGCAGGTAGTGGAACAGGTGGTAAGGCCTACTGGGTTGCTGGATCCGGAGGTTGAGGTTCGGCCTACTCAGGGTCAAATAGATGATTTGCTGCACGAAATCGGCCTTAGAGTCGAACAAAGTCAACGGGTGTTGGTAACCACTTTAACTAAACGCATGGCCGAGGACTTAACCGATTACCTCCTCGATGCCGGTGTGCGCGTGCGTTACTTACACTCGGACATCGGTACCTTGGAACGAATGGAGATAATTCGCGACCTACGTCTGGGCGAATTTGATGTATTAGTTGGCATTAACCTTCTGCGTGAAGGCCTAGATTTACCGGAAGTATCTTTGGTGGCGATCTTGGATGCCGACAAGGAAGGTTTTTTGCGGTCGCACCGGTCCCTAATTCAGACCATCGGTCGAGCAGCGCGGAACGTAGACGGCCGAGTAATTATGTATGCTGACACGGTGACCGATTCTATGCGCCAAGCCCTGGAGGAGACCAATCGGCGGCGACAGATCCAAGCCCAGTATAACCAGGATCATGGGATCACACCGCAAACAGTACAGAAAGCCGTTCGTGATGTAATCGAAGCGACTAAAGTAGCCGAGAAGGTGGAAGAATATCTGCCCCGGGAAAAGAGCGTTAAAGCCATGTCAGCGGCCGAATTACGGCAGTGGGTGAGTGAGCTGGAACAAAAGATGCACGCAGCTGCCAAACGCTTGGCCTTCGAGGAGGCAGCCCAGTGGCGGGATTTGTTGTTAGAGGCCAAGATGTTGCTGGGGAAATAGGTTTGGCAGAAAAACCCTGTACAGGCAAGGAAAATGTGGATAGAATATGAGTAAAGGCTAAGAGGAGGAAAAAGTATGTCAACACAGGTTCCGGTGATCGTGTATTCTACGCCGACGTGACCCTATTGCACTTTGGTGAAGGAGTTTCTTTCCCAGCATAACGTCACCTTCACAGAAAAGGATGTGGCGGCTGATCGAGAAGCGAGGCAGGAAATGCTCGGATTGACCGGTCGCTCGGCCGTACCGGCACTTAAGATTGGCAATCAGGTGGTAGTCGGTTTCGACCGCACTCGGATCAGTGAGCTGTTAGGCTTATAACAAGTAATTTGGCGGCCTCGCCGTCCCCTCTGACCTGATGGTAGGTGGTGGGGAGGGCGAGGCTTTTTTATGTCAATATGAGCAAGTAACAGAAAGTTGTAGGCATATAATCTTAGTGTGGAGAACATGGGATAGCACATTGCGTTAAATGTGCTATAATGTAACCATGAGACAAAAAGGAGGACTTGTCTTGCACCAGTATCGGTTCGTGAAATGGCTGGACGAAGTTACTAAAGATGACGTGGCGCTAGTGGGGGGGAAGGGGGCTAATTTGGGCGAGCTGACCCAAAATAAGATAGAAGTGCCACCGGGCTTTTGCCTAACGGCTGATGCCTATAGGTATTTTCTTCGGGCTGCCGGGCTGGAAAGGAAAATAGCTGCGATTATTCACGGGCTGGAGGTGGAGGATTCTTCCCGGCTGCAGACCGAGAGCGCACGGATACGAGAGCTTGTTGTCAACTCGGCTGTACCGGAGGAGATTTCATTGGAAGTTCGCACCGCCTATGAGCAGCTCGGCCAGCAGATAAACACAACCGATCCGGCGGTGGCAGTGCGCAGTTCGGCCACGGCTGAAGATCTGCCGGAGGCATCTTTTGCCGGGCAACAGGACACATTCTTGCAGGTTCGCGGTCCGGCGCCGGTGGTGGAATATGTACGACAGTGCTGGGCCTCTCTGTGGACCGCCAGGGCAGTATACTACCGGGAAAAGCAAGGGTTTGACCATTTGGAAGTGGCCCTTAGTGTTGTGGTCCAAAAGATGATAAACAGCGGCAAGTCGGGGGTGATGTTCACAGCCAATCCGGTAACCAACGATCCGGAGCAGATGATGATCAATGCCAGCTGGGGTTTAGGCGAAGCCGTGGTTTCCGGCCTAGTGACGCCGGATGAATACCTGGTAGATAAGAATACCCTGTCCATTGTTGATCAGAACATAGCTGAGAAAACCGTCATGATTGTAGATTGCCCAGACGGGTCGGGCACTAGAAACGTGCCGGTAGCTGATCAGTTGGGACCGGATATGATCCGGGCTCAGTGTCTGACTGCAGCGGAGATTATGCAGTTGGTACAATACGGGCGTAAGATTGAGGACCTTTACGGCTGCTATCAAGACATTGAATGGGGCTATGATCAGGACACAGGCAGACTGTATATTCTGCAGGCCCGTCCGGTAACTACCTTCAAAGGAGAGGGAAAACCGATGGATAAGGAAGCTGCCGGTAAGACTAAGGTATTGGTGCGGGGATTGTCTGCTTCTCCCGGCCTAGGTAGCGGAACGGTGAAGAAGATAAAAGACGTAACTGAAATTGCCCGCATTGAAGCCGGCGACGTCTTGGTTACGGTGATGACTAATCCCGACATGGTCCCGGCCATGCGCAAGGCCAGTGCTGTGGTGACGGACGAAGGCGGGCGCACTTGTCATGCCGCTATTGTGTCCCGAGAGCTGGGTATCCCTTGCATAGTGGGCGCCAAGGTGGCAACAGCGGTATTGGCCGAAGGCAGTAAGGTGACAGTTGATGCCACCTGTGGTGTTGTCTATGCCGGGGAAGTTATCCAGGAGAAGCAACCGGGCCCCAGGAATCAAGCGGGCCTAATGAGCGCTGTTATCAACGAAGAGCTTATCACCCAGCTAACTCCGGTCACTGCTACCAAGATCTACATGAACCTGGGTCAGCCTTCGCTGATAGACAAGTATCGGGCATTGCCGTTTGACGGCATCGGACTGATGCGGACAGAGTTTATCTTTTCGGATCTGGTTGGGGCGCATCCCATGTATTTGGTGAAGACCGGTCAAGGGAATGTTTTGGTGGAGAAAATGGCGGCAGGAATCAGCACCGTGGCACAGGTGATTAATCCTCGCCCGGTGGTGGTAAGGCTGAGCGATTTTCGTACTAATGAGTTCCGCGGGTTAAAGGGCGGCGAAGAGGTGGAACCGATAGAAAACAATCCGATGATTGGCTGGCGTGGTGTGGCGCGCTATATTTCACCTGAGTATGAACAAGGTTTTCGGCTGGAATGTCAGGCTATCCGTAAGGTGAGGGAAGAGTTTGGCTTGACCAATGTTTGGGTGATGTTACCTTTTGTCCGCACTATCTGGGAACTGAAGCGAGTCAAAAAGATCATGGTCAGCGAAGGCTTGGTGCAGGGAAATAACTTCAAGCTCTGGATTATGGCTGAAGTGCCATCGGTTATTTTTGAGGCTGAAGAGTTTGCCCAAGAGGTGGATGGCTTCAGTATCGGCAGCAATGATCTAACCCAGCTCATCATGGGAGCCGATCGGGATTCAGGGATTCTTAACCGCATGGGGTACTTTGATGAACGAAACCGAGCGGTGAAGAGGGCTATTGTAATTTTGATCCAGGCGGCGCACAAGTATGATAAGACCGTTTCCATCTGTGGACAGGGGCCTTCTCAGTATCCGGAGTTTGCCTCGTTTCTGGTGCAGCAAGGCGTCGACAGCATGAGTGTAAATCCTGATACAGTGGTATATACCAAGCGCATAGTGGCTTCAGTGGAGCGAAAGATAATGCTGAGAAATATGCGCCAAGAAGTATCTAATGCGTAAGAAGATTAGAGAGGGGCAACCCTCTCTTTTTTGTTCAAAATGCGTGTCTATTCAAGTGTAAATTATGTTATTGAAGATCCAGCGATGCCCATGCACGGCAAATGAATGATTACCCGTCATTCCGAAGGAGCAAAGTGACAACGAAGAAGAGTTTTTGTGGCCTCTATTGCTAATGCCTATCATTAAATACCGGTTGGCTTTACTATTCGGTGTGATATAATGGAGGGCGAGAAAGTTGACGGGACGAAAGTGAGGACTGAAACCGCCATGGCGGAGCAATACATTCGGGTTCGAGGTGCCAGGCAGCACAACCTGAAGAACGTCAATGTGGACTTGCCTCGAGACAGGCTAATAGTGATTACTGGGCTGTCGGGTTCGGGAAAGTCGTCTTTGGCTTTCGACACCATTTATGCCGAGGGCCAGCGTCGGTACGTGGAATCGCTGTCAGCTTATGCTCGCCAGTTCTTGGGCCAAATGGACAAACCAGATGTGGACTCTATTGACGGACTGTCGCCGGCCATTTCCATTGACCAAAAAAACACTACTCATAATCCCCGTTCGACGGTGGGTACGGTAACGGAGATCTATGATTATCTGCGGCTGCTGTTTGCCCGCATCGGGCAACCACATTGCCCCCATTGTGGCAGCAGCATCCGAAGACAGACAGTGGATCAAATGGTGGACCGGTTGCTGGAACTGCCGGAAGGAAACCGGGTGTTGATTTTGGCACCGCTGGTACGTGGCCGCAAGGGCGAACACCAACGTATTATTGAAGAAACGCGAAGAAACGGTTTTGTTCGCATGCGTATCGACGGACAAGTTCGCGAGCTGTCCGATGAGATTAGGCTGGAGAAGAATAAGAGGCATACGCTAGAGGTGGTGGTGGATAGGCTGCGGATCCGCAGCGATATCCGCAAGCGGCTGGCTGACTCCCTGGAACTGGCCCTGGGCTTAAGTGGCGGTCTGGTGCTGGCTTCTATACTGGAAGGGGACGAGCTCACTTTTTCCCAGAACTTTGCCTGTCCCGACTGTGGCTTCAGCTTTGAGGAATTGTCGCCGCGGTTGTTCTCTTTTAATAGCCCGTACGGGGCTTGTCCCAAGTGTACCGGGTTGGGTATTACCATGGAAATCGATCCTGACTTGGTTATTCCTGATCCGGATAAGTCTATTGCTGACGGAGCCATTGCCCCGTTTAGCCGGTCGGCTAATTATTTCCCCCAGATCCTGGAAGCTTTAGCCCGTCATTACGGTTTCAGTACCGAAGTCCCGGTGAAGGAACTGGGGCCAAAGCATTTGGACCTCCTTCTCTATGGTAATAATGGCGAGCGCTTTCGGGTCAACTATGAGACTCGTTGGGGTGAGTCGCGTATTTTTACCACCGATTTTGAAGGTGTGATTCCTATTCTTGAGCGGCGCCATCGCGAGTCGCAGTCCGAGGGAGCGCGCACAGAGTACGAGGAGTTTATGAGCACGCATCCTTGTCCCGCCTGTCAGGGCAGACGGCTGAAGCCGGAAGCGTTGGCAGTGACTGTCGGGGAAAAGAACATTGCGCAGGTCACAGAAAGTTCTGTGCTCGAGGCGCAGCAGTTTTTTGCTGCGGTGAAGTTTACGGAACGGGAGCAATTAATAGCAGAGCGTATTCTGAAAGAAATCCAGGCCCGGCTGGGGTTTCTGATCAATGTGGGTCTAGACTATCTGACCTTAGATCGTATAGCCGGGAGTTTGTCCGGCGGTGAGGCCCAGCGAATTCGCTTAGCCACCCAGATCGGTTCCGGCCTGACCGGGGTTTTGTA
Source organism: Bacillota bacterium (assembly GCA_012837285.1). Classification (NCBI taxonomy): domain Bacteria; kingdom Bacillati; phylum Bacillota; species Bacillota bacterium. The sequence continues at coordinate 25,580 of DURJ01000025.1, read as the reverse complement.
TATTTTAGATGAGCCCAGTATCGGTTTACATCAGCGCGATAATAAGCGCCTGCTTCAGACCTTGAAGGATCTGCGGGATTTAGGGAACACCGTGATCGTAGTGGAGCACGATGCGGAAACCATGGGAGCGGCCGACTTCTTGGTGGATGTGGGGCCGGGAGCCGGAGAGCAAGGAGGCGAGGTGCTAGCGGCCGGGCCGTTGAAAGATATTAAGGCTTGTCCTCGGTCTATTACCGGTCAATACCTCAGCGGGCGGCGCCGTATTCCTGTTCCATTGGCCCGCCGGGAGCTGAACGGTAATTGGCTGACAGTTGTCGGTGCGGCCGAGCACAATCTAAAGGATATTGACGTCAGGATACCCCTGGGCGTGTTTGTTTGCGTCACCGGTGTGTCCGGATCAGGGAAGAGCACTTTAGTTAACGATATTTTGTATCGGCAATTAGCTCATGATCTGCATCAGGCGCGTCAGCCGGCTGGGCGTCATAAAGACATCTTAGGCAAAGAGTATTTAGACAAAGTGATTGCTATCGACCAAGCACCCATCGGCCGCACACCCAGGTCCAATCCGGCAACTTACACCGGTGCCTTTGATCCCATCCGGGAGTTGTTTAGTCTTACGCCTGAGGCTAGAATGCGCGGTTATAAGCCAGGTCGTTTTAGCTTCAATGTGCGCGGCGGCCGCTGTGAGGCTTGTCGCGGCGACGGCATCCTCAAAATAGAGATGCATTTTCTACCTGATGTGTACGTGCCCTGTGAAGTGTGTAAAGGTAAGCGCTACAACCGGGAGACGCTGGAGATTAAGTACAAAGGGAAAAGCGTGGCCGATGTGCTGGAAATGACGGTCACAGAGGCGTTGTCCTTCTTTACCCATATTCCTCGGGTGGCCACGAGGCTACAGACATTATACGACGTCGGTTTAGGTTATATCCGGTTGGGACAGCCGGCTACCACCCTCTCCGGTGGTGAGGCCCAGCGGGTTAAGCTGGCAACGGAACTCTCACGTCGCTCCACTGGACGCACTTTGTATATTTTGGATGAACCCACCACCGGACTGCATTTTGCCGACATCGAAAAACTGATTCTGGTTCTGCAGCGGTTGGTAGATACAGGTAACACCGTACTGGTGATTGAGCACAATCTGGACGTGATTAAGGCTGCGGATTATGTGATCGATCTCGGACCTGAGGGCGGTGAGAAAGGCGGACAGGTGCTAGCCGTGGGTACACCGGAGGCAATTGCTCGTTGCCCTCATTCGTATACCGGACAATTCTTAAGCCGGGTGCTGAAGGAGAAGGCGGTCTTGGCCGGACGCTAAGGGGGGTGGGGTGGTAAGGTGGACCTGGATAAAAAGTTGGATTTAGTGCCGGAACAGCCGGGCGTATATTTGATGAAAGACCGGCTGGATAATATTATCTACGTAGGTAAGGCGGTGAACCTGAAAAGCCGGGTGCGATCGTATTTTCGGAGCCACGATCATCCGCCCAAAGTCCGGGCCATGCTGAAGCAAGTTTGCGATTTTGAGTATATTGTTACTGGTTCCGAAATTGAGGCCCTGGCCTTGGAGTGCAACTTTATCAAGAGCCACCAGCCGCGCTACAATATCCTACTGCGGGACGATAAACAGTATCCTTATTTGAAGCTGACCCTTAACGAGAAATTTCCGCGCCTCTTGGTAACTCGACGCGTCAAGGGTGACGGAGCCCGTTATTTTGGTCCTTATACTGACGTGGGCGCCCTTAATGAGACCTTGCAGCTACTTAAGAAAGTGTTCCCACTCAGGACCTGTAGCAGCTACGATTTTGCTCGCCGACAGCGGCCCTGTCTCAATTTCCATATTGACCGCTGCTGGGGTCCGTGTCGGGGAACAGTCACACTGGAGCAGTACGGAGAATTGGTGCACGAACTGACGCTGTTTTTGGAGGGGCGACAAGACGTAATTTTGAAACGCCTGAAGAAGCGAATGGACGAAGCGGCTCAGGAACTTCGATTTGAAGATGCGGCCAAACTTCGGGATCAGGTTGCGGCGGTAGAGCGAGTACTGGAAAAGCAAACAGTAGTTTCTTTAGGCGGCGAAGACCAGGATGTGATCGGTTTAGCCCGAGGAGTTACCGAGGCTTGTGTGCAAGTATTTCAGGTGCGGGCCGGAAAGCTGTTAGGGCGCGAGACCTTTTTCCTTCAAGGTAGCGAGGGTTACGATCGGTCGCAGTTATTGGCGGCATTCTTGAAAGACTATTACTCTCGAGTTGCAGTTGTGCCAGTGCGGATTATTTTGGCCGAAGCAGCGGAAGAGCAGGAATTACTGTCCACCTATTTAAGCCGGCGGAGCGGACGCAAAGTCAGGCTTCATGTACCGCAGCGCGGGGCCAAAAAGACGCTGGCCGCCATGGCGGCGGAAAACGCGGTCTTGGCCTTGCGGGAAGCGGAAGAGCTTTGGGCCCAGCAGCTGGCACGGACCGAAGGAGCGTTGGCGGCACTCAAGGTAGCCTTAGATTTGCCGGCTCTACCGCAGCGAATCGAGGGCTTTGACATTTCAAACATTCAAGGGCAGGAAGCAGTGGGGTCCATGGTGGTATTTGCGGATGGAAAACCACTGAAATCAGATTATCGCCGCTTTCGTATCCGCACAGTATGGCAGGCCAACGATGTTGCCATGATGGCTGAGACGGTAAGGCGGCGGTACAGCGGTACCCTCAAAGACAAGCTGCCGGTACCGGATCTGATCTTGATTGACGGTGGCAAAGGCCAGCTGTCGGCTGCCCGGGCAGTGCTGGCGGAACTGGGCTTAGCTCAGGTACCGACTTTTGGTCTGGCAGAGGAGCAGGAGGAGCTGTACACAGAAGGATGTCTGGAGCCGATTCGGTTGCCCCGGGATTCAGTGGCACTGCAGCTGTTGCAGCGAGTACGCGACGAAGCTCATCGGTTCGCTTTGAGCTATCATCGGGCGCTGCATCACCATAATGCGCTCAAGTCAGAATTAGATGAAGTGCCGGGGATCGGTCCCCGGCGCAGACGGGCTCTGCTGTTGCATTTCGGTTCTTTGGAGAAGCTGCGCCAAGCATCAGTAGAGGATTTGCTGGCAGTGCCTGAGTTAACACGTCCGGTAGCCCAAGCCCTTTACAGCCACCTGCACGGCTGAGGAGGTCAGTTGCTATTTTTGGCTAAAGAAGCGGCGCAAGGCGTTAAATATCCCTTGCGCGACTTTTTGTTTGTAGTCGATATCTCGCAACAACCCCTCGTCAATGCGATGAGATATGCACCCTACTTGAACTACAGCTACCGGAGCCGGTATTTCCCTCAAGAGACGACAAGACGTGGGTCCCTCAGAGATGAAAGGTAACGGGAGCTTCAGTTGCAATTCTTGTTTCAAGACATTGACCAGGCGTTGGCTGGGAGCAGATGCCGGGACAGTTAAGACTCCGAAACCGGAACGTGGACAGGCCGGATGATAAAGAGTGGCCAGAGAGAGTACGGCATGACACGGATGACCGTTTCGGACAGCCGTGGGTGAAAGAGCAGGAAAAGTAGGTGAGAAAATACTAAAGTGGGGCTTAGCCTGAACGCCGGCTAACAAGTGGGCCAGCCTGCGGGCAATATCATAGGTAGGGACTTTTTCCGGTAGATTCGTGGGGCTGAAAACGTGGGGGCGAATCCAAGGATCCAGCAAAACAACTTTATCGGTAAACAAGGGGAACAGCGGTGCAGGATCAATATAGACGTTATACCGGCAAGGACCCCGCAAATCTTGGTCCAGCTGCCAAGGGCCGGGAAAATAGCGCTCGATGGTAATTATCACAGCGGTAGGTGCTTGCTCGCCTACAGTAACACTTTTGACCAGGCTATCGGTGACAGGGAACTCACCACTGGGCATATTTAAGGCTGCGGGGGTGAACGTAAATACAATGCTGGGGCCGTCTTCATCAACCGAAAAGGAGGGTTCACCCCAGAAGTCAATGCCGATAACGGAGCCGGCAGATAGGGTGGTATCGCCGGCCTGAGCATGATGGGTACGCAGATTTACCAATAGAGCCGGTAAAACCATGCTGTTCACCTCGTGGTGGTTGGTGTTTTCTGTCTCATACATAATTTATGCCTAAGGAAGAGTGGCAGACCTCCCCTGTAACCAAAATCCGCTGACCAACATAGCATGCCGAGAGGGGGAGGTGAAAATATGGCGGTCAAGATCCCTCTGCGTACGCACCTGATCACGGAAAACGATGATATAGTGACTGTGGTGGATCGTTATGCCGGCAATATTGCCCAGCCGGGAGATTTGGTGGCGGTGGCTGAAAGCGTGGTTGCCATTACCCAAGGGCGGTTTATCCGTCAGGAAGAGGTCAAGACGGGACTTTGGGCTCGTTTTCTTTGCCGCTTTCCTCAGCGTCACGGCAGTTTAACCTCTGCGGCAACGATGCAGTTGGCCATAAACGAAGCGGGTGCCGGCCGAGTGCTAGCAGCAGCTGCCGCCGGTGCTGTGGGCAGGGTGCTGAAAAAGCCAGGGTTGTTCTACCGGGTGGCTGGACCAGCAGTGGCTTTGATCGATGATGTGGCCGGAACCATGCCGCCGTATCACGTGTTTATTGTTCTGGGACCGAAGAAAGCGGATCAGGTGGCTCAAGCTATTGCTGACCGTCTCGGGGTAGATGCAGTGGTAATGGATGCTAATGATTTAGGTAAAGCAGATGTGGTGGGGGCTTCTTCCGGTGTACCCCGCCGCTACATCCCAATGTTGTTCGCTGATAACCCGGCCGGGAATTACGAACAGCAGACACCTTTAACGGTAATCAAAAACTACCGCACGGAACTAAGGGGGTGGGCCTGAATGCACGCTAGGCAGGTGCGTGCTCCGCTAGCAGAAGCATTAGAGGGCTATGTCAAGGATAAGATCGTACGGTTCCACATGCCCGGGCACAAGGGCAGCCACGGCATTTCTCCGTTAGCCGAACAGATTTTAGGGAAGAGGTTATATGAACTGGATATCACCGGGGTGGAAGGTATGGATGATCTATTACAGCCCACAGGCGTGATCAAAACAGCGGAAAGATTGCTGGCTGAGGCATTCGGTGCAGAGGAGAGCTTTTTTCTTATCAACGGTACCTCATCGGGACTGCAAGCTTTGATCTTGACCGTATGTAACAGCGGAGACAAAATCATAGTTCCGCGCAATATGCACAAATCCATGGTGGCCGGGGTCGTTCTCAGCGGAGCCAAGCCAGTGTTTTTATCACCGGAGGTGAACGAAGAATTTGGCATTGCTCTGGGCGTAACGGCAGACCAAATACAGGCGGCCTGGCAGGCTTATCCAGAGGCCAAGGCGGCACTGCTGATCAATCCAACTTATTACGGTACTACTTGCGACTTGGGTGCGTTGGCCACGATAGCTCACCGCTATCAGCGGCCTTTGCTGGTAGATGAAGCCCATGGTCCCCACTTCTATTTTCATCCGGGGCTGCCACCGGGGGCTCTAACTTTAGGTGCCGACGCTTGTGCTCAGGGCGCGCATAAAACGCTTTGCAGCCTGACTCAAAGTTCTTGGCTGCATATCCAAGGCCCGCGGCTGGACCGCGAGCGGTTGCAGACTACGTTAGCCATGCTGCTTTCCACCAGCGCTTCTTATCCGCTGTTGGCTTCGTTAGACTTGGCCCGTCAGCAAATGGTTATGGACGGACGGACGATATTGGAGTGCACCATCGAGTTGGCCGAAGAGTTGCGTCGAGGACTCAAGGTTGTCCCTGGGGTAGCTGTACTTGACCAGGAGCAGTTGGGCCATGAGGCGGCTTTGGAATTGGATCCCACTAAGGTTACAGTGAATGTGCGCCGGTTAGGGCTCACAGGACAACAAGTGGAGATTCTGTTGCGGCACAAACATGGTATTCAAGTGGAACTGTCTGATTTGTACAATGTATTGCTGATGGTGGGCCCCGGGAACACTAAAGACGATGTTACTGCCTTGATAACAGCTTTCCGAGACGTGGTAGCCCAGTCCCGGACCCAAAAGACCCAAGTTCGAGGCCTGATTGTACCCCCGCTACCTTATCAGGTCCTGACGCCCAGGGAAGCTTTCTTTGCTCCGGCCCAAAGCGTACCGCTGGCAGAGGCGGTGGGCTGCATCAGTACCGAGACGGTAACTTGTTATCCGCCGGGAATTCCGATCCTCTGTCCAGGGGAAGAAATAACGGCTGAAGTGGTAGATTACATTGCCCTAATGATCCGGGAAGGTTATCGGGTACAAGGACCGCGGGACGGGGGCTGGGCCCGGTTACGGGTGATTCAAAATTAATATGGAAAAATAAGGATGGAAGGATTCTCCTCGGATATGTTTTTTACTTCCCTGCGATACTAATTTCAGAGGAAATTTGACGATGAGGGAGGTGACAAGGTGAAAACAAAAAATCCGCTGAGGATCCTCTGTTTGTGCTTTGTTTTGTTGGTAGTTATAATGTTGGCCGGCTGCCGCGCTGCCCAGCGAAAGCCCTACTCCACCCGAACACCGGCGCCCATTACACCTTCCCCCATGGGGACAACGCCTAGGACCACGCCTGCTCCCATGACTCCCACCGGACCGCTGCCGACCAAGACTAAAGAAGTAGCAGACCTGCAGGATAAACTGGCCAAAGAAGCGGAAAAGGTTCCTGGCGTAAACAAGGCCTGGGTAGTTCTTTCCGGGGGAACGGCTCTAGTGGGAACGGAGCTCAAAAGCGATATTCCACGGGGAAGCCAAGGTGACGCCGCCGGGATAAAAAACGAAGTTATGATGCGGTTACGCAAGGCTGATACCCGCCTGACCGGGGTGGCTGTTACTACTGATGCCGGTACCGTGAGCAAATTGCGCAAAGTTGCCGAAGGAATGAGAGCCGGTAAGACGACTACTACTTTTACTCGGGATGTAAACGATTTAGTCACCAAACTAACACCAGGCATGAGATAGAGAAAACCCGGGGCTGGCCCCGGGTTTTAGTGTTAATCGGTGGGAACAATACGGATAAAATGTTGTTTACTAAGAAACCTGGTAAAGAAAGATCGAGAGCGGCTGTGGTGGGCCAACTAGGAGAAAAGCACATAAGGTGCTCTTTTCTTGCGTAAGGATGGGAAAGAAGAGGGGGGAGCTTCTTGTCCCTGAGTCGATCTGTCTGTTCATTGTTAGTGGCTGGATTGCTTTGCAAGTTCATCGGCCTATTTTACCGGGTGCCTCTAAGTTACTTACTAGGGGCCGAAGGGATCGGCCTCTATCAAATGGCATACCCTGTCTTTGCTGTAGCTGCTATTGTGGCTGCCGGCGGGCTGCCGTTGGCTATGGCTAAGCACATGGCCGAACATTTGGCTGTAGGCAAGAACGAGGCTGCCTGGCATCTATTTCAGGTGGGTCGGTTGCTGCTTTGGGCCCAAGGGTTAATGTTAGGCACTATCTTCTATCACTTAGCCCCCATATTGGCTACCAGAGTCTTGGGAGATCCGCGCTCGGAGTTGGCTTTGAAGGCCCTGGCTCCGGCTGTATTCTTGCTCTGTGTAGAAGGGAGCCTGCGGGGGTATTTTCAGGGGCGGCAACAGCACGTTGTGTTAGCTAAGGCCCAAGCGTTTGAACAGTTGTGCCGGGTAGGAACTATGCTGATCTTGGCTTTTCTCTTGCTTCCGTATGGCTTGGAATATGCGGCCGCCGGAGCCACCGCCGGTGCCGCCGGCGGAGCCCTGGGAGCTGTTATTTTGCTACAAGCCCACTTTAGGCCGGAGTTGGGTGCCGGCTCGCAGCCGAGGCTGGGAAACTGGTATAAGTCAGCTCAGTTGCTACAGCATTTTGCTGTACCGGTGATGCTGGGATCTTTTGTTATGCCGGTTATGCAGATGGTGGATGCCGCCATTGTGCCGTTAAGGCTCCAGGCAGGCGGCGTTTCCGTTCGTGAAGCCACGGCCCTGTTTGGGCAGCATGCCGGCATGGCCCTTTCCCTGGTGGGATTGCCTACCGTAGCCACCGCGGCGCTGGCAACGACTTTGGTTCCTGATTTAGCCGCTGCTTCGGCCCGGGGTGATAAAGTCATGGTAGCAGGTCGGGTGTCCCAAGCCTTAAAGCTGACGGTAACGTTAGCGACACCAGCAGCGGTAGGTTTGTTTGCTCTGGCCGAAGAGATTTGCCAAGTGCTATTCGGCACACCGGAGGCTGCCATTCCGCTGCGCTGGCTAGCCTTTGGCACGGTGGGGCTGTGCCTGATGGAGACCAACAGTGCTTTGCTCCATGCCTTGGATCAAGGCCGCTGGGCGGCGCTGGCCATTTTTGTCGGCGGGGTTGTCAATGCCAGTATCGACTATTACGTTTGTGCTCTACCGGCTTTTAACATTAGGGGTGCGGCTCTGGGCACCGGATTGGGCTTTACTGTCGCAGCCTTTTTGACTTTGGGTTCACTGCGAAAGTGTGTGCCTGGGTTTTGGAATCCAGGAATAATACTGTTTCCCCTGCTCGCTTCCCTGTTGATGGTTCCAGCCGTGCGGTGGGCCCTGGTTTTTGGCCTGGGTCAGGGGTGGCCGTTGGCAGGGGCACTCTTTTGGGCGGTGGGAATAGGGATAGTGTGTTACGGTTTGTTAGCATACAGCGTGGGCCTGTTTGAAGCCAGTGTTTTTCGGCTGCCGCCAGATAAATTTTTATGAGCAGGAAATAGATGCATGTTAGCGAAGTAATACTTTAACGTAATGACAAAAGGGGGAGTGCCTGCATGAGCTTTAAACCGAAATGGCGTGACGAACTTACTGATCAGTTGTGTTACGCGTTCCTGGCCCTTGAAACTTGGGAAGAATGCTGCCGGTTTTTAGAAGATGTGTGCACCATTGGCGAAATCCAGGCTTTAGCGCAACGGCTAGAGGCGGCACGAATGCTCAGAGCTGGCCATACTTACGATGTGATTACGGCGCGCACCGGTATGAGCACTGCTACCATAAGTAGGGTGAAGAAGTTTCTTCATTATGGGGCTGACGGGTACAAATTAGTCTTAGATCGCTTAGAACGGGAAGGTAAGTTGTTTTCACCCCAGTCACGGGAGCAGTAAGTATGAACGCCCTCTTAGCGGGCGTTTTTTCTGAGAGGAAAAAGCGGTCGAGACGTCGAATAGACATTGGGTTCGGGGTGGGAATACTTAGCAGTCAAGGTGGATGATGTGGATGCAGGATTTGTTGACGGGGCTGAACGATAGACAGCGACAGGCGGTGGAACACGGTGAGGGACCGCTGTTGATACTGGCGGGAGCCGGAAGCGGCAAGACCCGCGTCTTGACCCACCGTATCGCTTACTTACTGCAGAGGGGCGTTGGTCCCGGCGATATACTGGCTATTACCTTTACTAATAAGGCGGCTGCCGAAATGCGACAACGGGTGGCAAGTATGGTGGGCACCGCCGTTACTGACGGTATCTGGCTAGGGACTTTTCATGCCATATGTGGTCGCATGTTAAGAACGGAGATCGTTCGGGTGGGATACCAACCGAACTTTGTTATCTACGATGCCGCTGATCAACTGCGGCTGATTCGTTATGCGTTGAAAGAGCTGAACCTAGACGAAAAAGTGTACAACGCCCGCACGGTACAAGCCCTGGTTTCGCGCTCGAAAAATGAGCTGGTGAATCCGGATCAGGTGCAGGGCTATTGGTTGCAGGAAGGTTCAAGAGATTATAGCGGCTATTTTCTCGCTCAGGTGGCAGCTATTTATGCTTGGTACCAGCAGCGGTTAAAAGAGAACAATGCCTTGGATTTCGATGATCTCTTACGGCTCACGGTGGAAATATTGCAGACTTGGCCTGATGCCTTGGCCAAGTGGCAAGGTGAGTTTCGCCACATTTTGGTGGACGAGTATCAGGATACCAATAGGGTACAGTATGTGTTGGTACGGCTTTTGGCTGGGGTCCACCAAAACCTATTTGTGGTGGGGGACGACAGCCAGTCCATCTATGGCTTTCGCGGAGCCGACATCCGCAATATTTTGGAATTTGAGCGTGATTTTCCCCAGGCCCAGGTGATTAAACTGGAACAGAACTACCGTTCTACCCAAACGATTCTGGACGCAGCCAATTATTTGGTTGCCCATAACAGCCGGCAAAAGGAAAAGCGGCTGTGGACCAGCAACGGTCAAGGCGACCGACTGCGCTTGTTCGAAGCTGTCAGCGGCGAGGAAGAAGCTTTGTTTGTAGCGCGTGAGTTGCTGCATCTACTGGACCGGGGATTTAGCCTGAAAGATTGTGCTGTTTTGTACCGTACCAACGCTCAATCAAGATTACTGGAAGAGGCAATGCTGTACACTGGTTTAGCCTACCGAATGGTGGGGGGCGTACGCTTCTATGAACGAATGGAGATCAAGGATACGCTGGCCTATCTACGGTTACTGCAGAACTCGCACGATACCCTGAGCTTGGAGCGGGTAATCAATATTCCTCGGCGCGGAGTAGGCCCGAGGACGCTTCAGCGCATTATCGGTTTCGCTCAAGAACAAGGGATGGACTTCTTGACGGCCTGCTCCAGGGCAGAGGACATACCGGGAATCCAACAGAAAACGGCCCGGGAACTGGTGTGGTTTGCTCAAACCTTACAGCAGCTACAAGAATTGGCGGCGGAGCTGTCACTGACAGAACTTATTTCTCGCGTATGGGCTGAAACCGGTTATCGTCCGCAGTTGGAAGCGGAGGCGACGATAGAAGCCCAGGGGCGGTTGGAAAACTTGGATGAGTTTTTGGCCCTGGCGGCGGATTTTGTCCAGACTAGTAGCGAGGATAAGTCTTTGGCTGCTTTTCTGGCGGCGGTGTCGTTATATACCGACCAGGATTCTTATGATGCCGGGGCCGAGGCGGCAACTCTCATGACTTTACACAGTGCTAAGGGCCTGGAGTTTCCAGTGGTGTTTTTGGTGGGCTTGGAAGAAGGGCTGTTTCCCCATAACCGATCGCTGGAGACGGAAGAAGGGCTGGAAGAGGAGCGACGACTTTGTTATGTGGGTCTTACCCGGGCCAAGAAGCGGCTATATCTAACCTATGCTCGGCGCCGGTACCTGTACGGCAGTGAGCAATATTGTCTGCCGTCGCGGTTCCTAGACGAGATACCGGCTCAGTTCATGCTTCGGGTGGACGGTCCGGGACAAGAGGAGAGTGGGAAAATCATCCCTTTCCCGCGCCCGCAACTCAGAGTCCAAGCAGCCGATGAGGCGGTAATACCCACGTGGTGTCCCGGTGATCGTCTGGAACATCCAAAGTTTGGCCTGGGTACAGTGGTATCGATGCGGGGTACCAGCCCGGACATAATAATTACCGTTGCTTTTCCGGCGGTGGGTATCAAGGATCTGGCGCTTAGATACGCCCCCATCAAGAAGGTCTAGATTAGGTGCATAACTGGGAAGTGGGGCCGGCGCTTGTGCTGAGCCCGGAGTGGGATATAATACTAATAGCAGAAAGTCCGGGAGGAGGTGCGCCATGGCCGACCAGGTAGCGGCCAGAATTGAAGAGCTGCGCCGCCAGTTGGAATATCATAATTGGCGCTACTATGTTCTAGATGATCCGGTGATTACTGACGGTGAATACGACCGGATGTTGCGGGAGCTTCAGTCTTTGGAGGCGGCACACCCGGAGTATTATGCCGCTGACTCGCCCACCCAACGGGTGGGCGGGGCGGTGCGGTCGGATTTTGGTACGGTATTACATAGGGTACCGCTGTTTAGTTTGGCTAATGCTTTCAGTGCCGACGAGCTGTTGGATTTCGACCGGCGAGTGCGGGAACTCACTGGGCTCGGAGAAGTGGAATATGTGGTGGAACTCAAAATAGACGGTCTGGCAGTTTCTTTGACTTATGAAGAGGGGCGGTTTACCCAAGGAGCTACGCGAGGCGATGGGGTAACCGGAGAAGATATCACCGGCAACCTACGCACTGTCCGGTCTTTACCGTTACGGTTACGACAAGAAAAACAGACAGCTCCGACTCTGCTAGAAGTACGCGGAGAAGTCTTTATGCCCAAGGAGGCTTTTGTTGAGCTGAATGGCAGGCGCGAAGAAGCGGGAGAGCCTGTGTTTGCCAACCCACGTAACGCCGCTGCTGGATCGCTGAGGCAGCTGGATACCAAAGTGACGGCCAGCCGGGCTCTGGATATTTTTGTTTATGGGATCGGAGCCGCTGGAGGGGCAGCAATTTCCACCCACTGGGAATGGCTGCTGGCACTCAAAGGCTGGGGGTTTAAGGTGAATCCTCACATTAAGCTGGTCCGGGGCATTACCCCGGCGGTGGAATACTGTTTGGCCTGGCAAGAAGAGCGGCAGGAACTGCCCTATCCCATTGACGGCTTGGTAATTAAGGTCAATGACTTGAAGCTGCAGCAAGGGTTGGGGAGCACTGCCAAAAGCCCGCGCTGGGCGGTGGCATATAAGTTTCCGGCTGAGCAGGCGGAGACTACGCTAGGGGAAATTGTGGTGACAGTGGGTCGCACCGGGGTTCTTACCCCCACAGCCCTGTTCGATCCCCCGGTCCAATTGGCCGGGACGGTAGTAAGCCGGGCTGTGTTGCACAACGAGGATATCATTCGAGCCCGGGATATCCGGATCGGCGATGTGGTCCGAGTAGAAAAGGCCGGCGATATTATTCCGGAAGTGGTAGGTTCGGTACCGGAGCGACGCACCGGACAAGAACAACTGTTTGTGATGCCGACATCATGCCCGGCTTGTGGAGCCGAGGTGGTGAAACTGCCGGGAGAAGTTGCTTGGCGCTGTCCTAACGTCTCCTGTCCGGCTCGGTTAAGAGAGAGCTTGCTGCATTTTGGATCCCGCGGGGCTATGGATATCGACGGCCTGGGTCCGGCCATTATCGACCAACTGCTAGAAAACGGGCTGGTAAGAAACGTGGCCGATTTATACGATCTAAGCGAATCGGATTTGATCCAGCTACCGCGCATGGGGACAAAATCGGCGGCTAATCTAATCGCCGCTATTGCTAAGAGTAAAAACCGAAGTCTAGACCGAGTGCTATTTGCTTTGGGTATCCGTTATGTGGGAGCCACAGCGGCGAAAACGTTAGCTGAGCATTTTGATGATATGTGGGCCCTGCTGGCGGCCAAGAGGGAAGAATTGCTGACCGTTGCCGGCATCGGTGACAAGGTAGCAACCAGCATTCAAGATTGTTTTCGGGAAGAGCGCAATCTATCCACGGTGAAGCGGCTGGCAGAAGCTGGGGTGAATATGGCAAGAGTCCGACCACGAGCGGCTGCCAGCGGGAATTTGTCCGGAAAGACCTTTGTCCTGACGGGGACTTTGGGCTCTCTTAATAGGTCTCAGGCCCAAACGGCCATTGAAGAAAGAGGTGGTAAGGTAACAGGTAGCGTCAGTCGCCAGACTGATTTTGTAGTGGTAGGTGAAAATCCGGGTTCGAAGCTGGAGCGGGCGCAAGCCTTAGGGATAAATCTATTGACAGAAGAAGAGTTTCTACAGTTGTTAGCTGAACAGCAGAGAGGATGGTGACTGATAATGAAAATAACCGAAGCTGAGGTGGAAAGGATTGCCCACTTTGCCCAACTGGAAGTTACCCCAGAAGAGATAGGCAAACTGGCTCAGCAGCTGAGCGATATCTTGGCCTTTGCCCGCCAGCTCAAGGAGGTGGACACAGAGGGTGTCACGCCCACTGTATCGGTTTTAGATTTAATCAATGTATGGCGTGAAGATGAAGTGCTGCCGTGGTTGGACCAGAAACAAGCTTTAGCTCAGGCCAAAGATGTACAGGATGGCTGTTTTAGGGTACCTCGCATTATGGAAGAAGAGTAGTAGGGGGGTTGTTACCAGTGGAACTATGGGATCTTACTGGGCACAGATTAAGACGCCTGCTGGACAAAGGTGAGATCAGTGCGGTTGAAATTGTGGAATCTGTACTGAATCGAATACAAGCAACAGAACCGGCAGTGCATGCTTTTGTTACCACCACGGGTGAACAGGCCCTGGCAAGGGCCAAACAAGTGGATGCCGCCCGGGCCCAAGGGGAAAAAACAGGGCTCCTGGCCGGCATACCCATGGCTCTGAAAGACAACATCTGCACCGGCGGTCTTAGGACCACCTGCTCCTCACGGATGTTGGCCGACTTTGTGCCGCCGTATGACGCCACTGTGGCTCAGCGTCTACAAGCCGCCGGCGCCATCTTAGTGGGTAAGACCAATATGGATGAATTTGCCATGGGGTCGTCGACAGAGACTTCGGCCTTTTTCCCGACCCATAATCCGTGGGACCTGGACCGTGTACCCGGTGGTTCCAGCGGCGGGTCGGCGGTAGCGGTGGCGGCAGGGCAAGCCGTGTTTGCCTTGGGTTCTGATACGGGCGGATCTATTCGCCAGCCGGCGGCTTTCTGTTCGGTGGTAGGGTTTAAACCCAGCTACGGACGGGTATCCCGCTTTGGCGTGGTGGCTTTTGGTTCGTCTTTAGATCAGGTGGGTTGCTTCACCAAGGATATAACCGACTGCGCTTTGGTTTTGAACACTATTGCCGGCCAGGACGAATTTGATGCCACCACGGTGCCTGAACCAGTGCCGGACTACACCCAGTTTATAGGTCGAGAGATCAAGGGAATTCGAGTGGGGCTGCCGCGTGAGTATTTCGAACGAGGTATCGATCCGGCAGTGAAAGATGTGACTCTGAAGGCGGCTGGTGTTTTAGAGGATTTGGGAGCAGTGGTGGAGGAGACCTCACTTCCTCATGTGAAGTACGCGCCGGCGGTGTACTATTTGATCGCTCCGGCTGAGGCCTCTTCTAATTTGGGCCGCTTTGACGGGGTGCGCTATGGCTTTAGGGTTGAGGCGCCGGATATTGATTCTTTGTATAAAAAGACGCGCAGCCAAGGTTTCGGGGCTGAAGTCCGCCGACGCATTATGATAGGTACCTATGTCTTAAGTGCTAATAACTATAAGGACATTTACGTGAAGGCGCAACGGGTGCGCACGTTGATTATCCGTGATTTTCAACAGGCTTTTTCCTGCTATGACCTGTTGCTCACTCCAACATCGCCGGTGCCCCCGTTTAAGTTGGGTGAAAAGGTAGATGATCCGCTCCAGATGTATCTGATGGACATTTGTACCATTCCGGTCAACTTAGCCGGTCTGCCTGCTGTTTCCATACCAAGCGGCTTTAGTAACGGTTTACCGGTGGGGATGCAGTTAATTGGAAAGCCTTGGGCTGAGGGCACGTTGCTTCAGGTTGCTTCGTCCTTTGAGCAAGCCACTGATTACTCCCAACAACGTCCACAGCTTACAGTAAGGGGTGAACAGCGTGAGTAACCAAGAGCTGGAGACAGTCATTGGCCTGGAAGTGCATGTGGAGTTGTCCACCAACAGCAAGGCGTTTTGCCGGTGCAGCACTGTGTTTGGGGCACCGCCCAACACACAAGTTTGTCCTGTCTGCCTCGGTCTGCCAGGTGGTCTGCCGGTACTGAACAAGAAGGCGTTAGAGTATGCCGTTTTGGCCGGATTAGCTCTGAACTGCCAAATTGAACCGTCATGCCGGTTTGATCGGAAGAACTACTTCTATCCCGATTTGCCTAATGCTTTTCAGATTTCGCAGGCCGACCAACCGGTGGCCAGAAATGGGTATATCGATCTTGTTGTCAAAGGGCAAGAGCGAAGAATCCGGATAAACAGGGTACACTTGGAGGAAGACGCCGGCAAACTGGTACATAGCGGAGATGATATCGCTGCAGCCGCTACCAGCTTGGTAGATCTTAATCGAGCCGGAGTGCCTCTGATTGAGATTGTGAGCGAGCCCGATATTAGATCACCGGAGGAAGCCCGGCTCTATCTGACCAAGTTAAAGACTGTTCTCCAGTACATCGATGTTTCTGACTGCAAGATGGAAGAAGGGTCGCTGCGTTGTGATGCCAATCTGTCAGTGCGGCCACGGGGCAGCAGTGTGTACGGTACCAAGACCGAGATTAAGAATATGAATTCTTTCCGTGCTGTCTTTCGAGGCCTATCGTTTGAAGAAGAACGTCAAAAGGAAGCAATAGTAGCCGGTCAGGAGATCATACAGGAAACCCGGCACTGGGATGAGGCCCGGGGTGTAACTGTAGGTATGCGTACCAAGGAAGAGGCTAATGATTACCGTTATTTTCCGGACCCTAACTTACCGCCGGTAGTGATCGACCGCCAGTGGGTAGAAGAGTCAAAAGCCAGTTTGCCGGAATTGCCAGATGCTAGATTTGACCGCTTGGTAACAGAACATAATTTGCCGACCTATGATGCTGAGGTCTTAACAGCGTCCCGCTCGGTGGCCGATTTTTTCGATGACTGCATACGCCTGTATCCGGATGCGAAGGCTGTTAGCAATTGGATCATGAGTGAGGTGCTGCGCCTGCTTAATATCGAGGGCAAGGAGATCCAGGACACACCGCTCACACCGGAACATGTGGCCAAGGTGTTACAGTTGATACATGACGGTACCATCAGCGGCCGGATAGCCAAGGATGTCTTCGAGGAGACCTTCCACAGCGGCCGTGACCCGGAAGCGATAGTGAAAGAACGTGGTTTGGTTCAGATCTCTGACACTGATGAGCTCAGCCGTCTGGTGGCCGAGGTGGTGGCGGCCAATCCCAAGGTAGTGGAGGATTACCGCAACGGCAAAGACAAAGCTCTCGGCTATTTAGTCGGTCAAGTGATGAAGGCCACCCGCGGGAAAGCTAACCCGCAGATGGTAAACAAGCTGCTGCGCGAAAAGCTGTAACCAGATTAGCGCATAGCTCTCCTCCGGTCGGGGAAAATCTAAGGCCGGAGGAGATTTTTTATGACGCAAGAGAATCCGGTACCGCCGGCGGCACTAAGCGGTGGGCAACGGTTGCGCCTCAAGCAAATACTTAATGATATTATCGACCAGTTGAGTGATCAATTGACTCAGATCGAGCAGACGCTAACCCAAGGAATTCCCGATTTAGCGGTTGGTTTGAGCAGCGCGCGCAATATGCGCGAGCTGGAAGCGGTGCTAAGGGAGTTGCTGGTGCGACAGGGCGGTGAGAGAAAGGATGTACTTCAAGAAGCATTGACTGCAGCCGCAGCTATGTCGTGGCAGGAAGAGCGGTCTTGGGCTCAAGCCCGTGAGCGGGCGTTGGAACAGGGCGTAGCTAGTCTATTGCAGGCGGCTTGGCTGGGAACAGCTCTAAAGAGACAAGCCTTACTGACCGAGGGACTTATGGCCGCCAAAGTCTTAGTGGATAGCGGGGAGGGCAAGGTAAGTGAAGGGTATAACTAAGTTTTTGCACTTGCATGTATCGGATCTGTGGTTGGTTCTCAGAGCGGCTGTACTTTATGCCCTGTCGCTGATAGCTATTCGGTTGGTAGGCAAGCGGACTATCGGGCAGCTTTCTCCTTTTGATCTGCTGGCGATTGTGATCCTGGGTGCAGCGGTGGCTATTCCTATGGAGGATGAAAAGCTTCCCTTTACCCACGGTCTTATACCTATTGTGATGATTACTCTGATCAGCTGGCTAATTTCGAAAGTAATTCTGCGCAGTCGGCGGATTGAGAATGTCTTGCAGGGGAAGCCATGTGTATTGATTGAGAACGGTGAAGTTATAGTGAAGAACATGAAACAGGAGAGAATTTCCATGACCGACCTAGCCATAATGCTGCGGGAGAAGGACGTAAACAATATTCAAGATGTTCAGGAAGCTGTGTTGGAACCAAATGGGCTGCTTAGTGTAATCCTGAAGCCGGAATGCCAGCCTCTGCGGCCCAAGGACATCGGGATCAGTACGGCTGAAGGAGTACATCCCACGGTATTGGTGATGAACGGCGAGGTGGTTTATGATAATCTGGATCGGATTCGGTTAGGTCTGCCGCAGCTCATGCGGGAGCTGGCCGAACAGGGCATCCGGAGGGTAGAAGAAATAAAAGCAGCCACCCTGGATGAAACAGGGAAGCTGTCGGTTGAGCTGCAAGAGGGGGGCGAACGCTAATGGATGACGATCAAAAGAAAGAGGGGGCCGGGCAGGCTGGGCCGAGTTCAGACGGCAAAGTCGATTGCTCTGCTATTGAGCAGGAGCTGGGTACCAGCTTAGGTCCTTTGCTGGATGCTTTTTCCTTGGGCTTGAGCGACCAGGATGCGGCCGAATTAGCCGAAGTAAGTGAACATGATGTACAGGAGCTAAGAGCCAAACTAGGCCAAGTGGGAAGTTCGCTAGGGCTAAGTTTTAAGAAACCGATCTGCCAACAGAAAAAAGATCAGCCGGAGTAAACCTCTGGACTGTCTTCATAAGCCAGGAATCTATTGCATTAGAAGCTGGTCAAGGGTTGTTTTTAGATCAGCGGTCATTTGTTCAATGTTGGTGTAGGTTTGGCTGTCCAGCATAGCTCCTTGGACTTGAGCTAGAGCGGCAACGGCTTGTTGTAATCCTTGGGTGATTTGGTTATCGGTTTCACGGATTTGTTGGCGCAGTTGGCCTTCCACTTGTTCTATTTGAGTTTGATAGGATTGTACAGTGGGGAGAGTAAGATCGCTGTTGGCCAGCCCAGACTTAATTTCGGTTAGAACTTGCATAATCTGATCCAACCGTTGCCGATCTAATTTGGCGCTGGAGGCTTGGCTCAGGGTAGTTTGGTTATTTTGGTCAGCTTGTAGTTGCTGTTGGTGAACAGTGTCCAGTAGTTGATTAACCAGATTGACCAGGTAGCTCTGTTGTTGATTCATGGTCTGCAGCTCCTTCTGGTGGTAGTTTAAATTATCAGTGCCCGACAGTGATCGGAATTATCCACTGCTCCGGTTCTTGCTAATTGATAAGTGAACACAGTGTGGGTGCAGGTCTGAGTGAGCAGGAAACGGAGGGTCTAAGAACGAATAGATCCAAAAAGAGATAGGGGGCGATGCGGTCATGCTCTTATGGGAACAGAGCGGCAGAGTTAATACTGAAGCAACGGTAACGGCGGCTGTAACCAGGGCCAAAGAATTAGGGATTAAGCAAGTGGTAGTGGCCTCCAATACAGGGGCTACGGCCCGTAAGTTTCTAGATTCAGGCTTAGACATAGTGTGCGTGACTCATCAGGTGGGATTTCGCGAGCCGGGCGGCGATGAAATGCCGGCAGACGCAAGGCACGAACTGCAGGCAGCAGGAATAAAGGTGTTGACCACCACCCATCTGTTTCGGGGAGTGAATCGGGGAATCGTGCTGGCTCACGGTGGTTACGATCCTGGAATGGTGGTGTCTGATACTCTGCGATTATTCGGGCAAGGTACCAAAGTAGCGGTGGAAGTGGCCGTTATGGCCCTGGATGCCGGTTTGATTTCTCATGGCCACGATGTTGTTGCGGTGGGCGGCTCCAGCCGAGGGGCCGACACGGCTTTGGTGCTGCGTCCGGCCCATTCAGGCCAGTTCCTGCAAACGAAGATCCGCGAGATTATCTGTAAACCGAGGGAATGGGAGAGGTAAGAGTGAATAGGCCGCCACTGGCTAAAGGTGATTTGGTGCAACTAACCGTAGAAGATTTAGCGTCCAATGCAGAAGGAGTAGGGCGATTCAAAGGCTTCACAGTGTTTGTCCCTGGCGCCTTACCTCAAGAGACAGTTACAGCCCAGGTGATTTCGGTGCAAAAGCACTACGCCCGGGCGTTGCCCGAAGGGATTGTGCGTACGTCTCCACACCGATCGAATAGCAGCTGCCCCACCTATGACCGCTGCGGCGGCTGTCAATTGCAGCACTTAGATTATTCTGAGCAGCTGCAGTTTAAGCAACAGGTGGTAGAGCGGGCCCTTATCCATATCGGCAAGATGGACCGAGTACAGGTATTGCCCACCTTGGGAATGGACAGACCGTGGGCGTATAGGAATAAAGCCTCGTTTCCGTTGGCGGAAAAAGACGGCTTGGTGTCAGCAGGGTTGTTTGCGCCGCGGAGCCACCAAGTAATAGAGACGAAAGAGTGTTTGCTGCTGCATCCGAAGATAAATGTTGTCCTGCGGCAGTTTGTCTCAGCCGTCAATCAACTAAAAATCTCGGCGTACAATGAGACCAGCGGCAGCGGTCTTCTACGCCATTTGCTGGTTCGAGTAGCAGTGACTACAGGAGAGATTATGACGGTTGTGGTGACCACCGGTGCTGACAGGCCCCGGCTAACCCGGTTAGCCGAGAGGCTGGTCACCGACGTGCCCGAACTTACCAGCTTACTATTAAACATCAATGCCAAGCGAACCAACGTTATCTTGGGACCTAAATGGCAACTTCTCCATGGCAGACCTACAATCACCGACTATTTAGGTCCTTACCGATTTCATATTTCCGGGGGATCGTTCTTTCAGGTCAATCCCTTTCAAACTGTTCGCTTGTACGAACAAGTCCGGACCTATGCCGGGCTCACGGGGAAAGAAGTAGTTGTTGATGCTTACTGTGGTATTGGCACTATTTCTTTGTTCTTGGCCGAACAGGCAAAAGCCATTCATGGTATAGAAGTGATACCGGCAGCAATAGACGATGCCAGACGCAATGCCCGGGAGAACGGCATTGATAACGCTCGTTTTAAGGTGGGAGAGGTGGAAAAAGTACTACCGGAGCTAAGAGCGCAAGGTATTCAGCCTGAGGTAGTGGTGCTCGATCCGCCGCGCCAGGGCTGCCGTCCGGAAGTCCTGGCGGCGCTGGCTTCGGCTCGGCCGGAACGAATTGTCTATGTATCCTGTAATCCGGCTACCTTAGCGCGTGACCTGAGGGGCTTGACCGATGAAGGCTACCTAGTTCATAAAGTGCAGCCGGTGGACATGTTTCCCCAGACATATCACGTTGAAACGGTTGTCTTGCTTTCCAAGGGTGAGATCGACTCGAAAAAGGTTCGGGTTGAGTTCTCTTTGGAAGATATGGATATGTCTGATTTTCAAGATAAGGCAACCTACACGCAGATTAAAGACTATGTGTTGGAGCATAGCGGACTAAAGGTATCTAACCTGTATATCTCTCAAATCAAAAGAAAGTGCGGGTTGGAGGTCGGAAAGAACTACAATCTGCCGAAAGCGGAGGATTCCAGACAGCCCCAGTGTCCGTCCGAGAAAGAGAACGCAATCCGAGAAGCAATGAAATATTTTGGGATGATTTAATCCCGTATTTTGGAGGTTCTTATGGATAAGGTGATTTCTTGTGAGTTCAATATGGACACCGCTTGTGTCGAGCTGAAATATGCAGACGGCAGTATGATTTCTATAGACTGCACCGCCGTGGAGAACGAGGTTGCAGACAATATGTATCAGCGGTCAGAACTGGACTGGCTGATTTACAACGATCCGGCAGCCTATGCGGATTTGATCCTCAACGGCGATACGGAAACCTACTTGAAAACTGTAACAGAATATAAACCTTTGGATTGATTGCCAAAGATAAAGCAAGCCGCCTGTGCGGGCATGAGAAATGCTCGTACAGGCGTTTTTTTGTAGTGGATGTTGGCATAGAATTAGATTTCTAATCACTTGACCGAATCGGTTATCGGTGCTATACTGTGAATAACCGAATCGGTCACTTGAAAGGAGAAATTAAATGGACAAATTTTTTGCACTAAGCGAGGAAAAGCAAATTACCATCATCAATGCGGCACTCCAGTGCTTTGGTAAGTTTGGATATGATAAGGCTTCTGTCAACGATATTGCTGTAACGGCGCATATTTCAAAGGCATCCGTATTTCAGTACTTTGGCAGCAAAAAACAACTGTATACCTACCTGTTGGAATATTGTATGAAAATCATTATGCCTTCGTTTGACCAAACGATACTTGATTCAGAAACCGATCTGTTTAACCGCATTCTGGTTTCCAGCAAGATGAAAATGGCTGCAATGAAAACACACCCGTTTATTACTCAATTTATGGCAAGTGTTTGGGAAGAGGCTTCTCCTGAAGTCAATGACCTACTTGCTTCATTAAAGATGGAAGCAGGGAATTTCAGAAATGAAATGGTTTTACGAGAGGATGATTCCTTAAAGTTCAAAAATCCCGAAGATGCTCAACCTGTTTACAATATGCTTTTAGTGATGGCGGAGGGGTATGCAGCCCGTTATCGTAACGCAGCCGTTTTTGATTTTGAAACAGTTATGAATGAATTTGAAAAAACCATTTCAATTCTAAAAAACAATTTCTATAAGGAGGAATATTTAAAATGAGTGAATACGCTATTGTCTTGAACCAACTGACCAAGCACTATGGGAAACACAGAGGTATCAGCAACCTCAATCTCACAGTTAATCAGGGCGAGTTCTTTGGCTTCATTGGCCCAAACGGTGCGGGTAAGTCCACCACCATCCGCACTCTGATGGGTCTGATCCGTCCCAGCGGTGGCAACGCTTCTATTTTCGGTTTAGACTGCCAGAGTCAGGCAAGTGTCATTGCCAGAGATGTGGGCTACCTCCCCAGCGAGAACAGCTATTATGAAAACATGAAGGTGCGGGAACTACTGCAATACACCGCCGACCTGTACGCCATGAACTGTGAAACGAAAATGTATGAGCTTTCCGAACGGCTCAATTTGGATTTGTCCCGGAAGATTGCAGACCTGTCTCTGGGCAACAAGAAAAAGGTGGGCATCGTGTCTGCCATTATGACTTCCCCTAAGCTGCTGATTATGGATGAACCTACCAGCGGCTTAGACCCGCTGATCCAGCAGGCATTCTATGATATTCTGAAGGAGGAGAACAACCGGGGCACCACAATTTTCTTCTCCTCCCATGTACTCAGCGAGGTACAGAAGCTGTGTGACCGGGTGGCAATCTTAAAAGAGGGTAAGCTCATGAGCATCCAGTCTATCAGAGAGCTACGGGAAAGCGGTTATAAAAAGGTCAGCCTTACCACCAAAACACCGATTTCCAGTGATTTCTGGGAGCTGCCTGGTATTGCGAATTTCTCTGAGACCCCGGACAAGACCTCTGTTTCCTTTATGTATAACGGCAATATCACAGCAATCATTGATAAACTTCACCTGCTGCATTTGGACGATGTGCTTTTGGAAGAGCCCTCTTTGGAGGAAATCTTCATGCACTACTATGAGTAAGGAGGTGTCAGGTATGGTCATTTTGAAATATGAACTGAAACGGCATCGAACCTATATCCTGGGCTGGACCATCGCCTTGGCTGTGTGTATCTTTTTGATGACACCGACTTATTACAGCTTCCTGGATGTTGCCTCCGTGGAACTCTTTGAAACCATGGGCACCACGGACTTTTACAGGAGTGTCGGCGTATCGATGGAATACTTGACTTCCCCGTTGGGCATTTATGGGTTTCTGACCAGCTTTTTCATGATTGCCTCCGGCGTTTTCGGAATGCACTTCGGCATTTCCGTTCACACCAGAGAATGTACGGAAGGAACTTCGGAATACCTGTTTACAAAGCCCTTTCCTCGGAAAACAATCTATTGGGCAAAGGCATTGACTGTATTGATCGGAGTGGTGGTCGTAGGTGCTGCGTATCTGCTGGCTTCTTTTTTGGCCATGGCAATGTTTCGTTCCGGAACTCCATGGGGAGAGTTTTTTCTGATTGCTCTGTCCCTCACCCTTGTTACGCTGTTCTTTGCTGCAATGGGTCTGATGGTGGGAATTTTGTTTCCCCGCAACCGTAGCCCACTGCTGACCGCCGGATTAGTCGTGTTTGTGGAGTATTGCATAACCAGCTTCTCCAACATCATCAGTAACCGGGCTATCAGTTTCCTGTCCCCATACTCCTTCTTTGGAGCTGCAAAAATTTCCGAAACTGGCTTCTATGATATGACCTATCTTGGCTGGGGCGTGCTGCTGGTTACCCTGTTTTTGGTGCTGTCTTACGGTGTCTTTCTGAAAAAAGACATTCAGTTTCGTTCATAAGGGGGTGCAAACATGAAAACATTGATTAAAAATGAGTTCCGCCAAACCAGAAGGCTCTTGTTGATCTGGTTAGGGATCATGCTGCTTCTGTGCGGTTTCTGCTATTTTGAGCTTCTGTCTCTACAGGACAGTCTGAATGAAATGGCAACGATGGTCAGCCAATTTCCGAGATTGATCATGATTATGTTTGGGGTCAAAGGCGATTTAACCACATCCCTTGGCTGGTATGTGTGCATCTATTTCTGGGAAGGATTGCTGGCGTTCCCTTATGCCATGTCTCTGGGGTTGTCCTGTGTGGCGAAGGAAAAGAAGTTCGGAACCTCGGAATACCTGTTCACAAAGCCTGTGGAACGGAAAACCATTGTACTGGCGAAGGTGATCGTTTCGGCGGTAAATCTGCTGGTGTTTGCCCTGTTCAGCGGTTTATGTAATTATTTTACAATCGTTCTTCCTTTGGGCGGTCTGGAACAGCCGGGAGCAGTGCTCACCACAACCATGGGAATGTTCTTTACCCAGTTCCTCTTTTTCGCTCTGGGGCTGCTGTTTGCCAGCCTGTTTATGTCCTATAAGGCTGCGGTGAGGACAGGTACGATTTCCATGCTGGCTGCCTATGCTCTGGCCTTTACAGCCGAATACACAGAAAATCAAATTTTGGATTACCTGACCCCTCTGCGCTACTACGATGTGTATGAGGTGGCACTGCACGGATTCCGACTTTCCTTTATCGTTTTGACATTCGCTGTTGTGGGTGCTTGTATCGTTGCTGCATTGAATCAGTGGAAGCGGCGTGAATTGTAAGCCTATGTTCAAATCTTCAGTATAACTGTCTCAAGTCTACATAAAAAAGCAATTCCTGTTTTCATGGGGGAATTGCTTTTTTACATGAAGATTGTATAATGAAAACAGTAGACAAAGATATATGGAGGAAATCATGATGTTACGACCAAAAGAAGTAGTATGCAAATGGGTAGATGCCTTTAATGGCCACGATGTAGATGCAATCGTGAGCCTGTACCATGATAATGCAACCAACCATCAGGTGACCAATGAGCCTGTGATCGGGATAGACGCAATCAGAGAAATGTTTACAGCAGAATTTGCCACTGCCGATATGACAGCCATTGTAGAGAATATTTTTGAAGATGGACAATGGGCAATTTTGGAGTGGAAAGACCCGCTGGGACTGCGGGGATGCGGCTTCTTCCATGTTGTAAATGGTAAAATTCTGTTCCAGAGAGGATATTGGGATAAACTGTCTTTTTTGAAGCAGCATAATTTGCCTATTGAATATTGATTGAATGCTGCCGGTGAAAAACCGCTGCTACATGGAACCAACCATGCGGCAGCGGCTTTTTTTATTTTCGAGTTTTTTCTTCTTATGGCTGGTAAACTTTACTCGCCTTTATTCATACATCTCAAACGCAAACATGGTTTCTTTTGGCAATCTATCATTTTCGCAATTCAGCAGATACCGGATCACCCGTTTTGCAAAAACATTGGAAATCATGGTATCCCAGTCGGCAAGCCGGACAATCGACCCTGTGCCGTTTTCAAAATCGAATAAAATTTCTCCCCATTCGCCATCGCAGTCTGCCTGATATTCGTAGACTGCGGTGGCAATTTTCTTTTTTCGTTTGGTTTTGGACTTCTGTTTCAGCCGGACTGCATGGATACCGCCGTTTTCTACCAACAGCAGTGTCAGATGTTCCGCTGCTTTCCGGTAGGCTCGTTCCGCACCGCTGGCGGAGCTGCCCTCAAACATGACAGCCAATTCTTCAAAGGTAGGGCGGTTTTTCCATG
>DURJ01000024.1 GCA_012837285.1 Bacillota bacterium | reverse complement strand
TTTTGGTCGAGGTAATCAGCAGCTCAGCGCTAAGGTGATACAAAAAGTAGGAAAGAAGAATATCAGGATCATTGCCACCAAGAACAAAATCGTCTCCCTAAGAGGGCAACCGTTATTAGTGGATACCGGCGACGATGAAGTAAATGCAGAGTTCAACGACTATATGCGGGTTGTTACCAGCTATAACGAAGAAATGATGTATAAAGTCCAAGGATTATAGATTATGTCTAATGTCAGGAATAGAGGCTGTCCCGGACCAGTTTGGGGGGGCAGCCTCTTCTGCCTGAAAGTTGTCAGTACCGGTAAAGCAGGAGTTTTTCACTGGAGTGGCGAAACTTGTCCCTACCAGTCTATTATCCTATAAAGATACTCCCGCCCGTTGCCTATGGCTGGCGAGGGGCAATATACAACGGAAGGCCTATAGTATGCTGTGACAAAATAGGAGAGTGGTTCTGCCGTGAGCAAAGGTTTAATCCAATCGATTGAACGGGCCATTGCCGTCTTGACGCTAATTCGCCATTCAGATGAACCGCTGACAATAGCTAACGTGAGTACCGTACTGGGAATCCCCAGGACAACCTTATACCCAATCATAAGAACGCTGGAAGAGTATGATCTGGTATATAGAGAGGAGCAGAGCAGAAGGCTGGGATTGGGTTGGAAATTATATGAGTTAGGCTTAGGGTATGTAGAACAAAATGCAGATGTGGCAACTCAAGACGAGGCGCGGCGACTTTGTAGGAAATGGGAGCAAATTATATATTCCGGGATATATGCAAGAGATAATCTAGTAGTATATACCGTACTTGAATTACCGGATAAACCCTATATATCACCACCGAGGCTAGGATTTTTTGCAAATGCCCATTCCACAGCCAGTGGAAAGGTACACCTGGCTTACCAAGAACGAGAAGATATTGAGTGGATCTTTGAACCGGGCATGCTTACGAAACAAGGTCCCAATACAGTAACAGATCCAGAAAAACTGCTACATGAATTGGACAAGATTAAAGAAAAAGGTTACGCTATCGATAATGAGGAGAGTTACGAAGGTTCAATGTGCATTGCCGTACCAGTGTTAAACCTGTTAGGGGAATGCACGAAGACGCTCAGTATATCCGGTCCCAAGAAAGAGATACTGACTAATTTTGAAGATATGAAAACTGATCTTTTCTTATCCTCGCAACGATTATCACAAACACCGTGGGAGAAGATAAGGAAGTCTTCACAAGCTGGAAAATATTTTCCTGTAAGCTAGCTGCTTTTTATAAGAGAGCAAGGAAGAAAGAGGCGCTCCTAAAACGGGCGCTTTTTCTTTTTGCTTTTTAATTAACAATTGCTTCAGCCTGCATTAGATAAACTTATGCCCGGAGAAAGGTCTCACCAGCAGGAAACAGAGCGTACGTGTAGAATACACTATACGACGTCATCGTAGACAATCACATGGGTAAGATAGACATAATAGACTGGTATAATGGAAGATCTGTTTGGTGGCTTCATCTGAAAGGGGGTGTATTACCGTGGCAGTGACAGTGAAATCTGAGTGGTGCAAGGGATGTTACTATTGCATAAACGCCTGCCCGAAAAAGGCTATATCGAAATCAGGCGTTATGAACAAGCAAGGGTATGAGTATGTACAGGTGGATGAAGACAAGTGTATAAGTTGTGGCATATGTTTCACGGTCTGTCCTGACTTTGTGTTTGAAATCAGTTGAAGGGAGGATTGAATGTGAGCAAAGTGATGATGAGAGGTAATGAGGCTTTGGCTGAAGCAGCAGTGAGAGCCGGCTGTCGTTTATATTGTGGATATCCTATCACGCCTCAGACGGAGATAATGGAGTACCTATCAGCCCGGCTGCCGGAGGTTGGAGGACACTTTGTCCAAGCAGAATCGGAAGTAGCAGCCATATCCATGCTTTATGGGGCGGCCAGCACCGGCTATCGAGTCATAAGCGCTTCGGCTGGACCGGGATATAGCTTGAAGCAAGAAGGAATCTCTTATATAGCCGCTGTGGATTTGCCAGCAGTAATAGTTGACGTTTGCCGTTACGGCTGCGGCTTAGGATTGATATCGCCTGGACAATCTGATTACTTTCAAGTTACAAAGGGCGGCGGACACGGTGATTACCATGCATTAGTTTATGCCCCTGCTACCGTTCAGGAAATAGCGGATCTTACAGCCTTAGCTTTTGATAAGGCAGAAGAACATCGCACACCGGTAATTCTACTTACTGATGGGGCTCTAGGCCAGATGATGGAGGCAGTGGAGCTTCCAGAAATGCAAACTCCCAATCCGAATAAACCGTGGGCGCTGACTGGAAAAGGTGAAAATGAGCCCAGGTATATTATTACAGCTGCTTATGATGGACCTCAGTATGACGACATAATTAGGAAAAAGTACAGAAATATGGCCGCTCAAGAACAACGCTACGAAGCTATTAGTACAGAAGATGCAGACATTGTTTTGGTAGCTTACGGTATTTCGTCTAGAATCTGCAATCAAGCTGTTAGAACGGGAAGAAAGCAGGGCCTAAAAATTGGGCTAATTCGGCCCATCTCTTTATGGCCTTTTCCTGTTAAGGCTTTCGAACAAGTAAGAAATACGGCTAAAGCGTTCTTGTCAGTTGAAATGAGTGCTTTAGGTCAAATGGTTGAAGACGTAGCCTTAGCTGTAAAGGGCCAGAAGCCTGTCCATGTGTATACTGCCGGTATGGTTCCTCCAAAGGAACAGGCTATTTTGCGAATGGCGAAAGATATCCTAGACGGTAAAGAAAAGGAGGTGTTCTAGTTGGCAGTAGTTTGTAAAACGCCCCGAACCATAATTTCGGCCACGGGTTTTTGCGCCGGTTGCGGTCATGGTATCATTAACCGGATTACGGCTGAGGCACTGGAAGAGCTGGGAGTTGACAAGAAAACGATAATGGCTTTAGGGGTAGGGTGCTGCTCTTTAATGGGCTTTAACTTTGGTGTGGACAGGATTGGCTCACCTCATGGTAGGGCCCCAGCTGTAGCTACCGGTATCAAGAGGCTGCAACCTGACAAAGTGGTAATGACTTATCAAGGTGATGGCGACATATCATCTATTGGTTGTGCGGAAATTGTCCACGCTGCCGCTAGAAATGAAAAAATCACCACTATATTTGTGAATAACGGCGTGTATGGCATGACAGGTGGACAAATGGCTCCGACTACATTACCAAATCAAGTAACGACCACATCACCCAAAGGTAGGGATCCGGAGCTGACAGGGATGCCTATTAAGATCACGGAAATGATTGCTGTTTTACCGGTAGCCTATGTGGCTAGAGGATCAGTGCATAACCCAGCTGCCATTCGCAAAGCAAAAGGTTATATTAAGCAGGCCTTACAGGCCCAGTTGAACGGGGAGGGGTTCTCCATGGTTGAAATACTGTCTCCCTGTCCAACCAACTGGCATTTAAGCCCACTTAAAGCGCTGGAGAGAATTGAAAACGAAGTTATACCGTATTACCCCATGGGTGAATTGGTTAAAAGGGAGGGTACGGCTAATGCATGAAGTGCTGATTGCTGGCTTTGGGGGCCAAGGAGTTCTGGCTACAGGAGTTATGTTGGCCAATGCGGGCTTAAAAGCAGATTTGCATAGTACCTGGCTTCCTTCATACGGCGGAGAGATGAGAGGAGGCACTGCCAACTGTTCAGTAATAGTGTCCGAGGAACAAGTGGCCAGCCCATATATAGATAATCCTGATGTATTGGTCGTGTTTAACGGACCTTCGCTGGATAAATTTGAAGCACAGGTTAAACCGGGAGGATACATTTTTATCAATAGCTCCCTGGTGAAAAGAGAAGATGTGCGCGACGACGTCACTGTTATTAGGGTTCCGGCTACAGAATTGGCTACCGAGCTAGGTAATGTACGCGTTGCCAACGTTGTTATGCTAGGCGCGTTGCTGTCTAAATTTCCAACTATATCTGAGGAAGCAGCATTAACCTCTTTAGAAGAGTACTTCGAACCCAAAGGTGAGAAAGTGATTAATCTTAACCGGCAGGCTTTGAAAAAAGGTATTGAAGTGGGGAGCGCACAGGGGGAGTCTAAATGAACCTACACCATTTGTTACGACCCAAGTCAGTGGCGATAGTTGGAGCCAGTGAAAAGTTGGGCTTTGGCCGAGACGCAAGTCAAAATATGTTGGCCTGTGATTTGGGCGATAACTTGTACTTTGTAAACCCCAACCGGGAACAAGTGCTGGGTAAGAAATGCCATAAGAGCATTTCTGATATTGGTCACGACATTGATATGGCCATTATCTGCACGCCGCTGTTTACGGTTAACAATATTCTAGAAGAAGCCGCAGCACACAACTGCAAGGGTGCGGTGGTATATGCCAGTGGCTATAGTGAAGCTGGTGCCGAGGGGAAATTAGCCCAGAAAAAACTGGTGGAGATAGCTACTGAGAATAATATAGCAGTGTGTGGACCTAACTGTGCCGGGTTTATTAATAACGTGAATAACATCCATGCCTTTGGACTGCCGTTGTCGGCTAAACAAGAAAAAGGTAACATTGGTTTGGTGGCACAGAGTGGACAAGTTGCCACTCTTTTGCTCAGTGTCTCGCATCTTAAATTCTCCTATGTTATTTCCAGTGGGAACAACGCCGTTGTTGGCATTGAAGATTATTTAGAATTCCTGATAGAAGACGAAGATACTGAAGTGATAGCACTTTATCTAGAGGGCATAAAATATCCCGACAAATTTGCTCAAGTGTTAGCTAGAGCGGCTGCGAAGGGTAAGCCGATCGTGACCCTAAAAGTTGGAGCATCAGAAAAAGCGCGGCAAACAACAACGGCTCACACTGGCAGCCTGGCCGGATCAGATGCGGCCTTTAATGCTTTGTTTAAGAAGTTTGGCGTAGTGCGGGTGTGCGATATAGAAGAGCTTGTCAATGTTTGTGTGCTAATGAGTACTCTCAAGAAAAAGCCTTCCCAAAAATCGTTTGCTTTTCTCAATATGTCCGGTGGACAAGCTGCCATTACTGCTGACCTGGCTCAATTACAAGGGGCAAGATTGGCAGAGTTCTCGGCCCAAACGCTGCAAAAGCTAAATAATATGTTACCTGACTATGCTACGCCTAATAACCCTCTTGACATGACAGCGACATTGGTTTTTGACAATGACAAGTTTCGGGCGGCTTTGAGGACAGTAATGGCAGACCCAGAAGTAGGTATGATGATAATAGGGTTCAATCCACCTGAAATTGTAACGGAAAGGGACAGACATGTTGACTACGGTTTAGCTAAGTGCCTCATTGATGTTAGTAATGAGGGTAGCAAGCCCATTGTAATAATGCCAGGGATATCAAGAAAACGGGATCCAGAATTAAGGGCATTCTATACAGCTAATTCGGTGCCGATAGTTGACAGTCCTATGTATGGACTTAGTGCTATTAAAAAGTATGCTGAGTTTTGCGTGTACCACCCCGATGCCAGAACACTGGAAGTGGTGAGTAAGAAAGGGCAATCAGCAACAAAAGTAAGCACCGAGACCCTGTCGGAGCATGCAAGCAAGTCTATTCTTAAGGAACATGGGATTTCTGTGCCAGAGGAGTACGTAGCTAAGTCTGAGACAGAGGCCTTAAAGGCGGCAAAGACGATAGGCTATCCCTTGGTGCTGAAGATAGATTCCCCTGACATTCCGCATAAGACTGACATCGGTGGAGTGAAACTGGGCATCAAAAACGATGCCGAGCTTAAGAATGCTTTTAATGAAATCATGAACAATGCAAAGCGTCATAAACCGGATGCCAGAGTGAACGGGGTACTAATTCAAAAAATGTTGCCCAAAGGAACTGAGATCATTGTGGGGGTCAATAGAGATCCTCAGTTCGGACCCATGGTTCTAGTGGGACTGGGCGGTGTATTTGTAGAGGTCTTCAAGGACGTGGCTCTTTATCCAGCCCCGCTGAACAAGAACGAAACCCTGGAAATGATTAAATCCCTCACTGCCTACAAGTTGTTCACTGGTTATCGCGGTTCGGAGCCTCTTGATGTGGAGGCTTTGGCAGAGACGATAGTTAAGGTCGGAGACCTGGCTGTTAAGCGGAGCGATATTAAGGAATTAGATATCAACCCATTGTTTGTTTACCCCAAAGGACAGGGTGTTTGTGCCGCCGATGCCCTAATAGTGAGGGGTTAGACAGTTACCGGATTGTCAGCGAGTGGTATCTGAACAAAATAGTCTCGGGAAGATACTGCTCGTTGGGTCCTTGCTTCCAAGATAAACAAAAAGGGAGGATTCGAAAATGGCACGAGACCCGTATTTAGTGATTGAATGGTCGGACAGAAAAACTGATGCCAGAGGATGGCTTGTTGTTGATAGTATCCGCGATGAGTTTGCGGCTGGTGGTCTTCGTATGAATACAACCGTGACCAGAGAAGAAGTGGAAAGACTGGCCCAGGTGATGTCTTACAAATACGTTGCTGCTCAGGCTGAAGTTGGAGGCGCAAAAGGTGGCATCATCTATGACTATCATAAAGAAGATGCCCTCGATGTGCTGAAACGATATCTCAAAGCCATGAAACCATATATAGAAAGTGGTGTTGGCATTGGTGCAGACCTTGGTACCCGCGCTGAAGATATTAGGAGAATTAGACAGGAGCTAGGTGTTAAAGAAAGCGCTCCGAAGAGTATTAGGGAGAATCCAAAGAAAGTTGAAGAAGGGAATAAGCGTCTACAGGAAATCATGAGTCATAAAGTCGACGGCTTGGACATGGACCGTTTGGTTACCGGTTATGGTGTAGCAGCGGCTGCTGATGAAGCCTGGAAGTTGCTAGAAGGAAAACCCGGTGCTAAAGTAGCTATCCAAGGATTTGGTGCAGTTGGTGGAAGTGCAGCCTTATGGTTGGAAAAACAGGGCTATAAAGTAGTGGCCATTGCCGACGTTAACGGCACCTATTACAACGAGGATGGTTTAGATATAAAAGACTTGCTGGGCGCTCGCAACAAGCTAGGGGAAGTAGAGACAGAAAAAATGAAGACCAAATGCGAGGTTAAACCCAGAGAAGATTGGATGTACTTTGATGTGGATATTTTGATCCCAGCTGCCGTGGAAGACGTTATCGACGAGGACGCTGCTGCGAAAATTAAGGCCAGCCTATTAGTGGAAGGCGCCAATATTCCGACTACATTAGCCGGTGACAAGATCATCAGAGAAAGAGGTATCAGGCTGGTACCTGACTTCGTTTCTAATTTAGGTTCCGTATGCTTCTTTAACTCCATTGAAAGCGGGAAATGCCCTGCTACTCCTGAAGGTGCCTTAAAACGAATTAGTGATGTCATCCGTGAAGATGTTCGCTTGACTTTTGAAAAGGCAAAAGCCGACGGGATTTACGAACGGGATGCAGCTTGGCAGTTGTTTAAGCCTGAAATGTAAAGAAGCGCAGTAGCGCTAAATGAGATCTTGTCAGTTAATCGCCATAACATTTATGGCTGGTGGCGATTAACTGACACCTAGAAAACCTGTTATCACATGGACTTGCCGTATAAGGTAGTTCAGTGTTGTTGGTATTATATGTACCTGTTGAAACAAAAGCCTTTTAACGATGACGGGATAAAATGACATATGAAGAAATGGTTGTCTAAATTCTAAGCTTTGTAAATGAAGGGAGAGATTGATGTATGGCTAATCAAAGTAACAAAATGAAGCCGATGGATGCTATTTTGATGTCAGTTGGCGCTATTATTGGTGCAGGTGTGTTTAGCATGACAGGTGTTGCGGTAGGGGCTGCTGGGCCAGGGGTTCCTATTTCATTCTTAATTGCCGGTTTGGCAGCTATGATGGTCAATCTACCTTACATGGTTGTTTCGTCAGCTCTTCCGGCCAGAGGTGCTCAATATCTACATGTTGCTCGGTTTGTTAGCCCCCTTTTTGGCTTTCTTCTGGTGTGGAATCTTGTTCTTGAGTGTATATATTTGAGCGTTTTGGGCATATCTGCCGGTCAATACCTTCCTGCTATCATTCCCGCGCTTACTCCTAAGATGGCAGGTGCTATTACGGTAATAGGTTTAACCGGTGCCTGCTTGCTTAATGTTAAAACATCTGCTAAGGTGCAAAATGCTATGGTTATTCTGGTACTAGTTGCCCTGGCACTTTTTGTAGCAATGGGAATTCCTTATATGAAGTATTGGTCATTTAAGGATATGTTTTCTGTTAAAGGTCTTGCAGGTATTTTGGTGGGTGTTAGCTATGTGCGGTCGGCTGCATACGGCGGTACTGCCGTGGTAAATCTGGCCGGTGAAATAGAAAACGCCGGTAGAACAGTTCCTCGTTCTATTGCTGTTTCTACAATGGGTGTATCCTTGTTGTACGCTCTTGTGGCAATGGTTGCCGTGGGTGTGGTACCTTGGGAGCAGATGATTCAGCAGCCGTTGTCTGTCGCTGCTAAGGCGTATATGCCTTCATGGGCGTTCAACTTTTTTGTAATAGGTGGGGCACTTTTTGCAGTGCTTACAACGATATTGGCTTTCCTCATGGACATTAGCCGTGCTATCTGGGCAGCGGCTGATGACGGCATGTTTCCCGAGTGGTTGAAGGTGACAAATAAATACGGCGTTCCATATCGTATCATCATAATAATGGGTGCAATAGGATTGACGCCAATTTTACTGGAATTGCCACTAGATTATGTGTTTGCGGTATTGAATGCACCTGGAATGCTGCTTGGCCTTTTGGCTACTTTGCCAGCGCTTGTTGCACCTAGTAAGCTGCCGAAGAAATTTGAACAGGCATGGTTCAAAATGCCTACCTGGCTAACCTGGACACTGGTACTGGCTAATATTGGTCTAACCTTTTTCCTTAGCTACAATTTGTTCTTGACCCTAACATTGCCTACTATTTTAGGCATAGTGGCTTTTTATGGTGGCGGGATTCTCTACTTCTATTTGCGGGTTAACAAGCTAAAGAATGAGGGTACTAACCTAATAGAAGAAATGAGTGCTTACGATCCGTCGTGGGTATCTGAATAGAGGCTTCTTCCGTTACAACGAACTGCAATTTAAGAAAGGCAGTGAAGCCAAAGCAACCTAAGGAGAGGCTGCCCATAAGCTCCGGGCAGCCTCCAGAAGATTTTCGTCAAGGGAAGAAATCCCTCCTGAGTCACTCGTATACGTACCAGGTTTTGTGTTGGCGGTCAGCCAGCGAATTTGATCTGATCCGTAGAGGATTAGTCTCCTTAAGGGGCTTATGGTTTCTCCGAGGCTTTCTAATTTTTAGCCTGAAAGGAGAGAGATTTGGTTGAACAATAAGGGTAGTAAAATGACAGCCATAGATGCTACTTTGATGGCGGCCGGCGCTATTATCGGTGCCGGTGTATTCACTCTAACGGGTGTTGCGGTGGGGGTGGCGGGGCCGGGGGTGCCTGTGTCGTTTCTACTTGCTGGCCTAGCGGTTATGCTGGCTAACATACCTCATATGTTGTTAGCGTCAGCACTTCCGGTGCGAGGCGGTCAGTACCTATATGCGGCTCGGTTTCTGAGTCCGCTGATGGGTTTTCTTCTGGTGTGGAATACCGTTCTGGAGACACTGAGCATAGCCGTTGTGGGTATAGCTGCCGGGCAGTATCTTCCCGCTATTATCCCTGGGATTAGTTCTAAAATGGCCGGCGCCCTGATCGTAATAGCTATTATCACAATCTGCCTGTTTAATATAAGGACATCCGCCAAGGTCCAAAACACGATGGTGATTCTCATCCTAGTAGCCTTGGGACTCTTCGTCATAATGGGTATTCCTCGTATTAAATATTGGTCATTTACGGATATGTTTGCTGTTAAGGGGCTATCGGGTATTTTGGCAGCAGTCAGCTATGTTAGATATGCAGCATGGGGTGGTACTAACATAGTAAATCTGGCTGGGGAAATAGAAAACCCCGGGCGAACAGTGCCTCGTGCTATTGCTGTATCTACTCTTTCCATATCGGCTTTGTACGCTGTGATAGCTGCGGTGGCTGTAGGAGTTGTACCCTGGAAGCAGATGATCCGACAGCCATTGTCTATTGCTGCTGAGACCTTTATGCCTTCATGGATGTTTAAGTTTTTTGTGATCGGCGGGGCACTTTTTGCCTTACTTACCTCTATGCTGGCTCTGATCATGGACTACAGCCGCGGTGTGTGGGCTGCGGCCGAAGACGGACTGTTCCCTGCCTGGTTGGGGGCAACGAACAAATATGGTGTCCCCCACCGGATTATATTACTAACCGGTGCCATTGGGTTAATGCCAATTTTACTTGAATTGCCGCTAGACTATGTATTTGCTATGATGAATGCGCCCGGAATGCTGCTGGGCCTGCTGGCAACCATACCGGCTGTGCTTGC
>DURJ01000023.1 GCA_012837285.1 Bacillota bacterium | reverse complement strand
GTCACAACAGCCTTTATCGCAGCTAACAGTTCTGCTTCGGTGGTATCGTTGCTGGCGGTAAACTCACCAAGCACGCCTTCCACCGCTGTCTTGGCTTCGGCTAGGGTCTGGTCTGGTACCGGTAACTGACTTACAGGTCCAACAGCTGCGCTTGTCTTTGTTCCCGTATAACTACCTGTTCCGGTAACCACAACTCTAATGTACTTATCTGCATCTTCATTAGTTAACGTATATGTGCTGTCTGTTGCACCAGATATATTTTCAAATGTGCCATCTGCGGCATCAGCTTTCTGCCACTGATATGTTACTGTTGCTTCAGGTGGTGTTACTTTTGCCGTCAGCGTCTCCCCAACCTTAGCTACACCAGTCACACTAATAGCACTTACTGAAACAGTCTCGTCGCGTCTGCCTCCGCCGCCACCGGTGGACTTTTTGGGTTCGGTGACGTCTTTGCCACCGACGTTAGCTTTGACGCCTGGTTCCAGGACGACTTTATCTGGTTTTTGCTCGATGGTTACACCGTCGACGTTAATCTCGGCAGTGCCAATGGTGCCTTGGCCGGTGATTTCTACTTCGGCATCGGCTGTGACTGTAGTAACGCTGGCTTCTTGGTCTAGGTCCACCTGGGTTCCGGTGGCATTCTCGGTTAGAACCAAGCTATTTACTGTAGAACCTGCGCCTATTGTCACGTTAGCATTTTCGGCTGCTATTTCTACCTCGGCAAAATTTCCGGTTAGGACAACTTCGGTATTTTCGGCTAGATCTTTGGGTAATTCGATTCGTTCGAAGGAACCATCGTCTCGGCTGATTAAGATGGCTCCTGATTGCAACACTACTTTTGGTACTGACGTGGATCCTTCGGCCACGATCCTGATCTGGCCGTCTACTTTCTCTACGGTAACGGTACCATGTAGTGTGCAGTCGCGGAAGATAACGCTGTCGGTGCCGCCGCCTTTGACTTCGGTATCACCCTTGACAGTTACATTTTCCAGTACGACGGTGCCATCACCGACGCTTTCGGTAATGATGAGATCGCCGGTGATGATTAGGTTCTGCAGGGTAACCCCGTCAGCCTTGACAATAACGTCGCCGCTGATGGTTTCTACGCCATCTTCGGGCCCGTAGGTCCCGGCCTGGTCAAACACAGTTGCTTCAACGGCCGGTTCCAGTGCCAGGGCTCGCACAAGGATAGCAGCGGTTTGGGCCCGAGTGATGAGGCCGTGGCTTCCCCGTTGCTTTAATACCGCTTCTCTTTGTTCGGTGGTGCGAGCGGCTTCCCACTGCTGCCAGCCGGCGGCGGACAAATCGGCCGGTTGGGGCGCAAGGGTGGTGGGTGTGTAACCGCTTAGCAGTCCTAAGCTTATAGCGGTGGCCACGTCGGCCTTGGCCCAGGCACTTACTTTATCGGCATCGGCAAAAGGTGCCAGCACGGCATCTTGCTCGGCTTCAGTAGCGAGCTTGCTAAAACCGAAGACGCGCACCAGCATGGCTGCTGCCTGCTCGCGGGTGATAGGACGATAGGGACTGAAGGTTCCGTCGGGATTACCGGTTACGTAACCGTAAGCAGCTGCCGCTTCCACTTGGCCGCCAAACCAGTCCCCCGGTTTTACGTCCTGAAAGCGAGTGCTCTCTGGTACCGGAGTAATCCCAAAACTCTTATTTACCATGGTTACGAATTCGGCTCGGGTAACAGTGAGATCCGGTCGGAATGTGCCATCGGGCAGACCGGACACTGCCCCCATATCTACCAATCGTTCAATGGCTGCTTCGGCCCAATGGCCCTCAATGTCCGGTGCTGCCGGTGTTGCCACTGCCGGCACAGCGGTGAGGACCAACGCACACAGGGTCAAAACAGCGATAAGACGACTCGACCTAATTGTCAATTCTGATAACCCCCTTAAAAATGATTTCTACTATCACGCCCCTCTTGCCCACCATGCCACCTGATACCACCTATGAATTTAGAATCACCTCCTAATCAATTGTCCGTCAATAGCGGTCAACGGGGAGGCCTCAGTGGCTCTCCCCGTTGACAATCCTGTGGTAGAGGTTGTTTGTCTGCGGACCTGGTTGTATACCCAGTTCTCT
This sequence comes from Bacillota bacterium, assembly GCA_012837285.1. NCBI lineage: Bacteria > Bacillati > Bacillota > Bacillota bacterium. The sequence goes on along the minus strand of DURJ01000023.1, from coordinate 1,181 downwards.
CTCTAACAATCGCTTGCACTCCCGGTATTGAACTATAGCCTGGGAACGCTGTCCCAGGGCACTTAAGATGCGCATGAGCAATCGGTGTCCTCCCTCCCGGCAAGGGTCTAGTTGGACTACAGTTTTGGCCTGGACTTGGGCCTCGTGGTAGCGTTCCAGCTTATACAAAGCTGTGGCCAAATGCTCCAGCATATCCAAACGGACGCTCTGAAGTCGGGCCCTTTCTTCTATAAGCCAGCTGTGGCCCACATCGGCCGCGAGGAAATCCGTTTGATACAGCTTATTGGCCGCTGTAAGGACCGTAGCCGCCTGATCCCATAGCCCTTGCCTAAGGGCCGCCAGTCCCTCTCGGCAGAGATCTTGGAATGTCTGGGCATCGTAAAACGTAATCGTATTCCAATTCAGCTCGATATAGTCATTATTGCTTTTTAGATACAACGGTGCTCGGTTACAAGGATGGTTAGGGTATAAGGTGCGCCGTAGGTTATAGAGAGTAACGGCTAGGTTATGGCGGGCAGCTTTATCGTCTAAATGCGGCCAAAACTCTGTCAATAAAGTGTAGCGTGGTACCGGTGCCCCGGCCACCAGCACATACTTAAGCAAAAGGGCAACTCGTTTGCGCTGCCACTTGGTGGGTGAAATCAACGTCTGGCCTCGAAACACCTTGAACCCGTCGAGGCAATAAATCGAAAGACTTAACTGCTCTTGGTTCCCTCCCATTGAAACGTACCTCCGAACCTTCTCTGATCGGGCCCAGGACCACCTGGGACCTGACGTTGTACATACATTGTAGCATACCTACCCCGACAGTAGCTGTCGGACCAATTAAATTGTTTTTCATTTTGTTAAAGAAGACATTGATTAAAGATTCGACACATGCGTCCCATATCCTTCCTGATCAGGTAAATTGACCCAAATTTGATGAGGAAGTGATAGGACTTTGACCCTGGTGGCCAGATTTTGATCCAGTTAGATTTTCCCAGGTATCTTTGGTCGGCTTGCTGAGGTGTATTTTTGCCCCTGTCCCTGGCAGGAAAAACAACTTCCGGCTCGAATCTCTATACCAAGGGTATTGCAGCAGCTATATAGGCGGTGCGCAAACCCGCCAATCCATGTTTCATGTTGCTGTTAACGCAATGAAGGGCTTTGGATCCTTCGCTTCGCTCAGGATGACAGTGGTG
>DURJ01000022.1 GCA_012837285.1 Bacillota bacterium | reverse complement strand
TTAGTGCCGGCCACTGGCGGGGTAACTATGGCGGCGGGAGAACAGGTTCTTATCGGTGCTCAGGCAGCAGCGGAGTTTCTCCAATCGTACCTTACTCCCGGTAGCCGGGTGGAGATTGATCTGTCTACTGTTCCGTCCTGGGAGGAATTTGCCTGGACAGTGGGCGGCGGTACGGTACTGATTAAAGACGGGCGGATTGTACCCTTTACCCACGAAGTAAAAGGGAACAACCCCCGCAGCGCCGTAGGTATTAGTGCCGATGGCCGTCAGCTAATTTTAGCCGCTGTGGACGGGCGGCAGGAGGAAAGTCGGGGGCTGTCTCAAACTGAATGGGCCGCTGTGCTTCTGAAGATCGGTTGCTATCAGGCTTTGAACTTAGACGGCGGCGGCTCCACCACGGTTCTGGCGCGCCGCCCCGGGGAGAGCAGTGCGGCGGTGGTGAACAAACCGGCCGAAATTAGGGAGCGTTCGGTCAGCAACGGCATCGGCATTTTCAGTAAGGCGCCTCAGGGGGAGCTGGCTGGGCTTACGATTTCAGCCACGGGAACCCGGGTAGTGCCCGAGGGTACCCAGCTACTCACAGTGAAAGGCTACGATGCCAACTACAACCCGGTGCCGGTGGAGGCGGGCAAAGTAAGTTGGCGAGTGGAACCGGCCCAGCTGGGTGCTGTGCAGGAGAATGTTTTTACCGCTAATTCTTCCGGTAAAGGGAAGGTGATTGCTGCTTACGGTTCGGTCCAAGCTGAACTGGCGCTGGAAGTGATTGGCCCGGTGGTTCGGCTACAGTTGACCCCGGAGCAACTGGCTTTGGCTCCTGATGAGGAAGCAGTGCTTAGTGCCTATGCGTACGACAGCGTCGGGCGCCGAGCGTCGGTTAGATCTGAAGATCTTAAGTGGCAAGTGTTAGATGATATTGGGACTGTTCAAGCCGGCAAGGTCAAAGCCGGCCCCACAGCCCAGGTGGGAGCAGTGGAAGCGCTGTGGGGCGGTACAGTGGCTGGCACTGAAACCGCAGCCCGCACTTTGGTTACAGTGGGAACTCATGATATACCGCTGTTACATTTCGAAGCTTTGCATGGCATCGCGGCCACTGTTTACCCGGCCGAGGTGAAAGGAAACGTTACTCTGGCGGCACTGCCGGAGCCGGTCTACCAGGGCAGCCATTCTCTGCGATTGGATTATGATTTTACCGCCGGGAGCGGTACCAAGGCAGCCTACGTGGTCTTTGACCAGGGCCTGGCTTTGCCCGGTCAGGCCGATAAGCTGTCCCTTATGGTCTACGGTGACGGGCAGGGACATTGGCTGCGGGCGTTGCTAGTTGATAAGAACGGACGTGAATTCACGGTGGATTTGGCTCGGCAGGTGGATTGGGGCGACTGGCAACAGGTAGAAGCCAAGCTGCCGGCCGGAGAATATCCATATGTCTTAAAGCGCATTTACTTGGTAGAACCGGACCCGGCCAAACAAGGCTCCGGGACGGTTTACCTGGATAATTTGGCCTTAACCAGTTCTTTGCCCTTTGCCACCGAGATGAAGCTGACACCGAAGCCATTTCCTGATCAAGAGTACACCCAGGCACCAGTAGCCGGCGGGCAGAACTTCTTGGTCGTAGCTTCGCTGCCTCAAGAGCCAGAGCAACTGGAGTGGGTAACGGCATTGAAGGAAGCTGCCCAGAAACACCAAGCTCGGTACCTGGTTTGCTTACGGCCATTGGCGGAATCGACCCAGCAGGTTTGGGAGCAGGCACTGGGTATACCGATAAAACCGGTAGGAGCATCAGGACGCTGGGATGAGGGCAGGGCGACGTTTTATACCTTAAATGCCAAGGACGGCACCTTGGTGCAAGGAGATGCCCAAGATTGGCAATGGTTACAGGCGGATTTGGCTCAGCTCGAAGGACAAAAGCAAGTGTTTGTTTTCCTGGAGCGGCAACCGTTTACTGGACCCGAAGGCTTTACCAGCCGTCCGGAGGCCGATCTGCTGCGCCGCCGCCTGCAGGAAACGGGGCAAAAGTTAGGTGCCTTAGTGTGGACGTTTAGTCCGTCTGCCAGCAGCGGAATTACCTGGGAAGACGGGGTTCGCTACCAGAGATTGCAGATTGCCGCCCAAGACGAAAGGCCGCGGCTGGCGCTGGTTAGCATAAAGGATGGGAAAGCTACGTATACAGGCCTTAAGTATTAAGCTTACTCCCTGGCTCCGGTTCTCCGCTTCGACCCTGGATCCATTTTCATCCTTTTGATGCTGCCGCCGCAGCCGGCATGGGCGTTGACCCTGCAGATATAATGGCAGGCCCTCTGGTCGGGCCGCCATATTGATTATCACTGCCTCCTTTTGGTTATACTGAACAAGTAGCGATAGCTAGAGGAGGATCATTATGACCCGTCCGCTGACAGTTCGCCAGATGGCCACTCGGCTAAGATTATACCGGCTGTGTCGATTAGTAGCGGCACAATTAAGCGAAAAACAACAGCAACCACAGGAATAACCCGGCCCTTGCGGCCGGGTTTTGGTATAATGAAGGTGGATAGTGGGGCTGGAAAATATTTAAGGGCGGAGGCGAGCACATGCTGACTGACCAGGAGTTAATTGCCGATCTAAAAGACATAATAACCACCGGAGCTTCGATCTCATATTT
>DURJ01000021.1 GCA_012837285.1 Bacillota bacterium | reverse complement strand
GGCAGTGCCATATGCTATAATGAGAACAGCACGTTAAAGGAGGATGGCTATGCAAGGTAAGCACATAAAGACGGTTCATAAAGGACGGTTGCAGAAAAGCTTGGCCGCCGGCGGCTGCGGCCGGTGCCAAAACTCCTGTCAATCTGCTTGCAAGACTTCATTGACGGTGGGCAACCAGAGCTGCGAGAATACTAGGCGGCGCTAATCTTTCAAGAGCCCGCGGCGGTCACTGGACGCCGGCGGGCTCAATTTTACCGGGGGAGCGAAAAACCATGGATGTCAGCGGACAAGTGCATGTCTTTAAGTGTTTGGATACCTATTTAGCTCTGGATGTGGAAAGCGGCAGCCTGCATGAGATTGATGAGCTCATGGCTGAGCTGCTGGCTCTTTACCCGAAAAAGTCCAAGCCGGAGATCTGGGCAGCCCTAGCGCCCAAGTATGGTCCGGCAGACGTGGCGGCTGCCTGCGGCGAAGTGGAGGCGGCCCAGGCGGAAGGGACTTTGTTCACGCCGCCGGCAGTAACCCATTGGGTGCCCTCAGGGCCGCCGGTGCTGAAAGCTTTGTGCTTGCACGTGGCTCACGACTGCAACCTGCGCTGTCGGTATTGTTTCGGCGACAGCGGCGAGTTCGGCGGCATGCGCCAGCTGATGTCGGCGGAAGTGGCGGTGGCGGCTGTTGATTTGCTGCTCCAACATTCCGGCCAGCGGCCGCTTTGTGAGATTGATTTTTTCGGCGGTGAGCCGCTCCTTAATTTACCGGTGGTAAGGGAGACCATCGCCTATGCCCGCCAGGAAGGCCAGAAGCAGGGTAAGACCTTTAAGTTTACCCTCACTACCAACGGCGTTTTACTTACCGACGCTGTGCGCCGGGAGTTGACTGCTTTGGGGGTGTCTTTGGTCCTCAGTCTCGATGGGCGGCCGGAGGTTCACGACTACATGCGTCCGTTTCCCCATGGGCAGGGGTCCTACGCCCGGCTGGTGCCCCGAATCTTGGCGGCTGTAGCTGCCGACCCGGACGGGGACTGGTGGGTCAGAGGGACGTTTACCCGGCATAACCGGGATTTTGCTGCCGATGCAGAGCATCTGCTGGAGCTGGGTATCCGGCGTTTTTCCCTGGAGCCGGTGGTGGCGCCACCGTCGGCAGCCTATGCCTTAACCGAAGCTGACTTACCGGAGCTTAAAGCTGAATACGAGCGCCTGACCCGGTTGTACCAGCAGGAGGCTGCTGCCGGCCGGCCCTTTAAGTTCTTTCACTTTGAAATCGATCTGGACCACGGGCCCTGCTTGGCCAAACGCTTTACCGGCTGCGGCGCCGGTCATGAGTATTTTGCCGTGGCTCCGAGCGGGGATTTATATCCCTGCCATCAGTTCGTGGGGCGTAGCGGCTATAAACAAGGAACTGTGACCACCGGTATTGTCCGGACCGATCTGGTGCAGGAATTTCGCCGCACCACCCTGCTGACCAAGGACCAGTGCCGATCGTGTTTCGCCCGTTATTTCTGTGGCGGCGGCTGCCATGCCAACGCGGAGCTTTTTTCCGGCCGGATTCACCAGCCGTACCAATTGGGCTGCGAACTGGAGCGAAAACGGGTGGAATGTGCCTTGTATTTACACCTGGCCGGCGGCAGGATTTCCAGCCCAGCGGACAGAATAGACTAAGGGTTAGATCCTTTAAGGGGGGCAGCGCTGTGAAGCTGCAAAGAACGGAGCTGGACATAACCAAGAGCCTAAGGGCCATCGAATGGCTGAAGACAGAGCTGTTGGGAGCTGTCACCCTGGTTTTTCGGGCGCTAACCAAGGGCGCCGACGACATTATTGCCGATGCCCTGGCCCAGGTGGTACTCATTGTCTACCTGCTCGGGCGGCGGCTGGGTATCGGGTTTGGAACTATCGACAACCGACTGGCCCACATGGTCCGACAAAGCATCTCCGGCGAGCACGAGCTGGAGACGTGGTACGGCGATTTGTCGGTGCTGGAGGAGTATTTAAGGAGTAAGAGGTGAAGCGTGTGGCCCCCAAGAGATCGACGCGTTCATTAGTGGAAGCGGCTTTTCTGGCTGCCCTCACGGTAGTTTTTTGCTTGGCAACTATCTACCTCCCTATTCTGGGGCTGTTCACCGGTTTTTTTTGGCCTATTCCCATTGTGTTACTGGGTGTGCGGCACGATTTGCGGCTATCGATTCTAGCTACCGTGGTGGCCGGGATCATAGTGGCTATTTTGGCCGGCCCGCTCACTGCCATCAGCATGTTTCTGGGGCTGGGGGTTTTAGGTCTGGTACTGGGGACGGCTATGCGGCGCCGCCTTACCCCGCTGAGGGTGGTGGGGCTGGGAGCCATTGCCTTGCTTATTTCGTTGCTCCTGCTCTTTGCCTTATCTTTGTTTGTCATGGGAATTAATCCCCTGGAAAGCTACTTTGGCATCTACCAAGATTCGCTGGAGACCACTATGAATCTCTACCGGCGACTGGGTATCAGCGGGGATGCCCTCAAGCAAATGGAAGCCATGCTCAGTCAGAGTATGAGTATGATGCGCTACCTTCTGCCCATGGCCATGGTGGCCGGCAGTGTCATCTTAGCCGTGGTTAATTTCTTACTGTCGCGGTCGATTCTGGCTCGTCTCGGGATCGCTTACCCCGGCTTTCCGCCGTTTGCCGGCTGGAGGTTACCGCGAACCGCTGCTGTCGGCTATTTGGCCGGGATAGTTTTTGTTCTGGCCGCCAATTACACCGCCCATGAGATCTTGAAACATATAGGACTGAATATACAAGCCATTTTTCAACTGGCCCTTCTGATCCAAGGGCTGGCCGTTGCCTGGCACTTTATGGAGACTTATCAGCTACCCAAGGGTTTAAAAGTACTGGTAGCCGTGCTCACTTTCATCACTCCCTTGTTTGGACAGGCGTTGTTTTTCGTCGGCTTGTTCGATATATTTTTTGACTTTCGCCGCTTAAGCTCTTAAGGAGAGATAGCCATGGTTCAGAAGGATCTTCCTGACCAAGCTGTAGGGAGCTTTTACCGGCTGTTGGCCTGGCAGACGGTGCTGCTGATAGTGTTAGGTTGGTTTAACTTTCG
>DURJ01000020.1 GCA_012837285.1 Bacillota bacterium | reverse complement strand
CCCGGCCGCCGATGACAAAATAAAAGTCCAGGCCTTGCTCCTTAAATCCCTCCAGCTCCGGCTGCAACTGCAACACCTCTTGCACACAGCCGCCTCACCCCAGAGAGAAAAAGCTTATTATCGCCGGCCTCCCCGAATCGGGCTTGAACTTCACTTCTGCACCGGTGAGAAAATCTTTGCCGGCAAAAGCTGCCGCCCTCACACTGCCGCCAAGGGCAGGATCCCAGGATTCCTCCGATGTCTCGTTCCCATTCGGCACAGGCCCTGATAGGTCTTCCATTGGCGGCTCAATTGCTTCCTTTCGACCACACCCGGCAACAGTCAACGCCAATACTAGCAAAAGCACTATTATCACCCAACTGTAACGCTTGGCCACCTTTCTTCCACCCTCCTGCCCCAGCCTAAATTACGAGACCTTCAGTATAACAGACTTTCTACCTTGGCTTACTAAGCTAGTGACATCTTTGTCCATTCCTTGTCTACAAAAAACAATCTTTTTGGGCAAATTAACTTGCCTTGGTTGTATCTAGTCCCCTTTCACGTCATGGCCACCAAAACTGTTCTTTTTTGTCATCCTGAGGGCTTTGCCCGAAGGATCTTGAAAGACTCCTCAGTACTTTGCTCCTTCAGAATCACGGACAATATACTTCATTTGTCGTACTACGGGCATCGCTGGGCATTCGATAACGCCATTTACCCCTGAATCGACACCCTTGGTTTCAGCAGCGGATATTAACTCCCGGAACCTGGAGCCCAGACAGGGCGCGACTAAAAGTCAGGGCACCGGTTGGACAAGCCTTCGCGCACTCCAGGCAGCGAACACAGGCAGAAGAGTTAGGATCTTTGTGGGGAACCAGCCCGACCGAGCAGCGACGGCTGCAGGCATGGCAACCCGTACAGAGGGATTGATCCACCTGCAGGCGCCACAAGCTCAGATGATTAAACAACCCATAGAAAGCTCCCAGTGGGCACAGCACCCGGCAAAACGGTCGCCAAATAACAATCCCAGCCAAAATCAACGCCGCCAAAATTGCCAGTTTGACCAAAAACACCGGCCCCATTAGCTCCCGAAGCTCTGGTCGGAGAAACACCAGTGGCAATCCTGCTTCCAGGGTGCCGGCGGGGCAGATGTACTTACAGAAGTACGGCTCCGCTATCCCCACCGCACTGCGCCACACAAACGGCAAAGTCACTGTCAGCCCCAACACAATAAACTTAACATATTCAGCCGCCCGCGGTAGCTGCCATTTTCTTGTTTTTAAGCCGTATAATATATCCTGGAATAAACCAAACGGACAAAGCCAGCCGCAAACCACCCGGCCACCTAAAGCCCCCACAGCCGTCAGGACTCCCAATACATACAAAGAAACTGTCTGACTAAACCCCGCTGCCAACGACTGAAACGAACCCACCGGGCAGGATCCCCAGGCTCCGGGGCAGGAATAGCAATTCAAAAATGGAACACAGACAGCCTTAAGCGGTCCCCGATAGATACGAGCCTGAAGGAAACCGGGGAAATAAGAGTTAGCCAGGATAGCGGTCGTAAATTGCGTCAATCGTCGTCGCATAGTACTGCCTCCAACTTAGCTCAGGCCCATACATTGCAAACATAGACTAATCCCTTTTTCCAACACCGCTCCCGCTTCCCCT
>DURJ01000019.1 GCA_012837285.1 Bacillota bacterium | reverse complement strand
CGCTACAGCCCGGACACCTTGCCGCGAGTACTGGAGAAAGTTGCTGCGGCCGGGATCAGTGCCGTGTTGCTGTTTGGAATTCCGGCCAAGAAAGATGAGCTGGGCAGCAGTGCCTGGGCCGAGGACGGCGTGGTGCAGCAGGCGTTAATTGAAGGTAAACGGTGCTTTCCTGAACTTATCTATATTACCGATGTCTGCTTATGTGAGTACACTTCCCACGGCCATTGCGGTGCGATCAGGGACAGTTATGTGGATAACGATGCAACTTTGCCCTTACTCGCCAAAACAGCTCTGTCTCATGTCCAAGCCGGAGCCGATATTGTGGCTCCGTCGGACATGATGGATGGTCGTGTAGGGGCTATCCGAGCCGAATTGGAACAACAAGGGTTTTTTAACACCGCTATTTTATCCTACGCAGTGAAGTACGCTTCGGCCTTTTACGGCCCGTTTCGCGAGGCGGCCGGGTCGGAACCGTCCTTTGGCGACCGCCGTTCCTATCAGATGGACCCGCACAACCGGCGGGAGGCTTTGCGGGAGATGGCGCTGGATATTGATGAGGGGGCAGATCTGGTAATGGTAAAACCGGGGCTTCCTTATCTGGATGTACTGTGCCAGGTGGCCGATCAAAGTTCGGTCCCGGTAGGCTCGTACTGTGTCAGCGGCGAATATGCCATGATCAAAGCGGCGGCCCAGCGCGGTTGGCTCAACGAGGCAGCGGCTGTGTGTGAGGCGGCGGCCGGTATTTTCCGCGCCGGAGCCGATTTCTTAATAACTTATCATGCCTGTGAGTTAGCTTCATGGATGAAGGAGGGACGGCTATGACAACTTCACATCAATGGTTTCAGCGCGCTAAGAAGGTGCTCCCCGGCGGTGTTAACAGCCCGGTGCGGGCTTTTGGCTCGGTAGGGCGGGAGCCGCTGTTTATCGACAAGGCAGAGGGGCCTTGGCTATGGGATGTGGAGGGGAATCGTTATTTGGATTTTGTCGGGTCGTGGGGACCGATGATTTTCGGCCACGTTTATGAACCGGTGCTGGCAGCGGTGGGGGAAGCGGCGAAAAAGGGGCTGAGCTATGGGGCTCCCACTGCAGCCGAAGTGGAGATGGCGGAGCTTATGTGCAACTTGGTGCCGTCACTGGAGATGGTACGCATGGTATCCTCGGGCACGGAAGCAGTTATGAGCGCCTTGCGTGTAGCCCGGGGTTATACCGGGCGGGAGCTGATTGTGAAATTCCAAGGTTGCTACCACGGCCATGCCGACGGTATGTTGGTACAGGCCGGATCAGGAGCGGCCACCTTTGGCGTACCGGACAGCGCCGGTGTACCGGCGGCTATTGCCCAACGGACGCTCACGGTGCCATACAATGATCTTAAAGCCGTACAAGAATTGTTTGTAAAACGGGGGCAAGAGATTGCCGCCGTTATTGTGGAGCCGGTGGCGGCCAATATGGGTGTAGTATTGCCGCAAGCAGGGTTCTTGCACGGTTTAAGAGAAATTACCACTGAGTACGGTGCGCTCCTTATTTTGGATGAGGTTATTACCGGTTTTCGGCTAGGATTAGATGGGGCCCAGGGGTATTTTGGTGTACAACCCGATCTGTCTACCTTTGGCAAAATCATCGGCGGTGGATTGCCGGTGGGGGCTTTTGGCGGGCGTCGGGAAGTGATGTCAGAGGTGGCGCCGCTGGGCAAGGTGTATCAGGCCGGGACTTTATCTGGCAACCCGGTGGCCATGGCGGCCGGTTTATGCAGCCTAAGAAGTTTGCAGGAACAACCAAGTATCTATCAACAGCTGGAAAGCAGAGGAAAGAGACTGGCTCAAGGCCTACGAACTATCTTTAAGGAGGCCGAGATCCCGGTTACTGTAAATCAGGTGGGTTCTCTTTGCTGCTTGTACTTTGCCGCAGGCCCGGTTAACAACTACGCCGATGCCAAAAGAAGCGATACTGAAAGGTACAAAAGGTATTTTAATGCCATGCTGGAGCGGGGAGTCTATCTGTCTCCATCACAATTCGAAGCTCTCTTTTTGTCGGCGGCCCATACCGCAGATCAGATTGAGTGGATGCTGGAAGCAGTGCAAGAAATAGTGGAAGGGGGACTGTTGGCGTGACGGGAATTTTGATTTTAGCCCATGGTAGCCGTCAAAAGGAGACGGAGAAGACCCTAAAGGTGTTGGTGGACAAAGTACAGAATCTTACCGGAGCAGCCAATATCGAAACCGCCTTCTTACAGTTCTCGGACAACCTGTTACCGACAGGGTTGGACAGGTTAGTGAATAAGGGCTGCACCAAAATCCATATCATACCCTATTTCCTTTTCAACGGTGTCCATATTCAAGAAGATATTCCAGTGGAGCTGGCTAAGTACAAGGCACAGCATCCGGGAATTAAACTTTGTCTG
>DURJ01000018.1 GCA_012837285.1 Bacillota bacterium | reverse complement strand
GAGTGATTGCCCGACCTTTTGTCGGGGCACCGGGAGATTTTCACCGGACTGCCAATCGTCGCGATTTTTCACTGCCGCCGCCGGCTCCGACGGTGTTGGATATTGCCCTCAGTGCTGGCCGAGCCGTCTTGGGCGTTGGCAAAATTGGAGATATTTTTGCCGGTCGCGGTCTAAGTGACATTTGGCCCAGCCATAACAACAAAGAAGGTATGAGGCTAACAAAGAAAGCTGTTACCAGCGGGCAATGGGACCTGATTTTCACTAACCTGGTAGATTTCGACATGTTGTACGGGCACCGTAACGATCCGTTAGGCTATGCACGTTGTTTGGAAGAATTCGATCAAGATTTAGGTGACTTCCTCAAATATCTGGAGCCGGACGATGTGCTGATTATCACTGCTGACCACGGTTGCGATCCCACTACCCACAGTACCAATCATTCAAGAGAATACGTGCCTCTCTTGGCCTACGGTGATCGAATCAGGCCAAAAAATCTTGGTACCCGAGAGACTTTCGCCGATGTTGGGGCCACCACCGCTGAAATCTTGGGAGTCCCTTGGCATGGTGCCGGTACTAGTTTTTGGGCCGCCGTTGCCAATCATACTTAATATAGGGGGTGATTTCCAGTGCTGGAAATCAAGAAAAAGGCCACTGAAGCTTCTGCCTATCTGCAAACTTTACGTGGCCTTCGTCCGGACGTAGGTCTTATCTTGGGTTCCGGATTAGGCCAGGTGGCGGAGGAAATCGAAGACAAGTTGGTAGTGCCATATGGGGAAATTCCCCACATGCCCCAGTCAACAGTTGCCGGTCATGCCGGTTGCTTGGTGCTGGGCCAGTGGTGCAAGCAGCAGGTGGCTTGTTTTCAGGGTCGTTTCCATTACTATGAGGGGTATTCCATGAGCGAGGTCACTTTCCCGGTACGATTGCTAGCTGCATTAGGAGCAAAGCTTCTTTTCATTACCAATGCAGCCGGCGGTATGAATCCTAATTTTTGCCCTGGCGATATCATGCTGATCACTGATCACATCAATTTTATGGGGGCCAACCCTCTAATCGGCGCTAATGATAATGAGCTTGGGCCACGGTTCCCCTCTATGGCAGCCGTCTATGACTCTCAGCTGGCCTCTTTACTTAAGACGGTAGCGGCCAAAGAAGGGGTGGAGCTGAAAGAAGGTGTTTATATCGGTGTCTCCGGCCCTAACTTCGAAACCCCAGCTGAACTTGGGGCCTTTGCTCGTTGGGGAGCCGATGCTGTAGGCATGTCTACGGTGCCGGAGGTGATTGTGGCCAGCCATGCTAATCTGAGGGTCTTGGCTATGTCAGTGATTACTAATATTGCCCGCGGTGAAGCTCACGAAGTAGCTCAACATGGACAGGTGTTGGATGTAGCCGGTAAAGCTGGCCCCACTTTGGCCCGACTGTTAAGAGGGGTTTGTGCCCGGCTCTGACATACATGTATTTCCTGTTCCCATCCTGGTTAACCTACCTATGAATGCCAAAGGAAAGGAGATCCAGGATGGGCAGGAGCGTTTTGGTCCGAATTTGGGGCAGCTTAATAATTTGTCTTGTTCTAACGGCAGCCATGCCAATTTCAGCTCAAGCTGAACCATTGGACACTTCCGCCGCCTGTGCTTTACTCATGGATGCCACCAGCGGGGCTGTTCTGTACGAAAAAAACCCTCACGAGAAGCGAGAACCGGCCAGCATAACTAAGATAATGACAATGTTGTTGGCCTTGGAAGCGGTGGAAGAAGGCCGGCTGCGGTTAGACGAGGAAGTTGTCATTTCCGAGAACGCCCACCGGCAAGTGGACACCGATGGTTCGGTGGTATTTCTAGAGATGGGCGAGAAGCGCACAGTGGAAGAACTCTTAATCGGTATTGCAGTTGGTTCTGGTAACGATGCTTGTGTGGCCCTGGCCGAACAGACAGCTGGCAGTGAAGCACAATTTGTGGAGCTTATGAACAACAGGGCCAAAGAAATGGGAATGAACAACACCAACATTGTTAATCCGCACGGCATGCCGCACCCGGACCACTATACCACAGCCTACGACATTGCGCTCATGTGCGTCGAGGCAACTAAATTTCCTCAGTTGCTCAAGTACACGTCGATTTATGAATACAAATACCGTGACGACCCTCCTCTTATCTTATGGAACACCAACAAGCTCCTGGCTTGGTACGAAGAGGTAGTGGACGGACTAAAAACCGGCTGGACCGAAAAAGCGGGGTATTGTCTTGCTGCCACCGGCGAAAAAGATGGGTTTCGTCTGATCAGTGTTGTTTTAGGATGTCCTGTTCCAAGAAGTCACTTTCAAGAAGCTATCAAGCTTTTAAACTATGGCTTTGCCCGTTACACTTCCTTGTTAGTGGCAGATAAAGGAGAAATTAGGGCCAGTTTGCCTGTGTTGCGCGGGACAAAACAGGAAGTGGCGCTCTTATGTAGCCGCCGGTTGGCGGTGAGCGTACCGAAGGGAGAAGAAAGTACAGTAAGTTGGGAGTTGGAGCTCGTAGCTGACCGACTAAAAGCCCCGGTATCCGAAGGTGCTTTGTTAGGCAAAATCATCGTCAAGAAAGATGATCAACCGGTGGCGACAGCAGACCTGGTAGCGGGGGAAAGTATTGACCGATTAGGTTTTGGCGGCTTATTTGGCCGAGTACTTACAACCTGGCTGTCCGGCGGCACGAAAGGAGCCGCCCCCTAAGACTTCTGTCTTGAGCCAGTAGAACCGTAAGATTCGATCCGGTTGTCCTTCCTGTCTAGGACAACCTTTTTTCATTATTGGTGCAGTTGGCAGGGAAAAGAGAGTGGAACGCGAATATGAAAGTAGCTGGTAAATATTGTGAATCCGGAGGGAGGGGACAAAATGGGGATTGACCTATCTTACCAAGGCTCATGGCTAGTGGCAAAGATAACTGGAGAGCTGGATGTGGCCAGCGTTCCAGCTGTTCGGATTAAGCTGGAAAAAGCGCTGGCTGAAAAAACAGCCGGCGGTCTCATTCTGGACTTGACGGATACTACTTTTATGGATAGCTCGGGCTTGGGCTTTGTGTTAGGGCGGTACCACCGGCTGGCTGAGACTGGGGGAAAGACTATCGTGGCCGGGCCTCAAGGTCAGGTGCGGCGGGTATTTGAGCTTTCTGGTTTAACTAAACTTATCCCGCAAACGCAAACCTTGGCGGAAGCTCTGCATGCAGTGGGGGAGGAGAAATAATATGGCCGACAACTATATGTATCTGGAATTTCCCAGCAAACCGGAGAATGTCGCCTTTGCGCGCACCGCTGTAGCCGCTTTCGTCAGCCAGCTAGACCCTACCGTTCCTGAATTGGCCGACATTAGTACTGCGGTTTCCGAGGCCGTAACCAATATTGTAGTCCATGCCTATCCTCAAGCAGAAGGCTTGATAATGGTAACGGCACGACTATCAGGGCAACAAGTAAATGTGGAGGTAAAAGACAATGGCTGTGGAATCTCTGATTTAGAGTCCAAGCGGCGCTTAGGGACAACAACCTGCAGTCAAGAGAGAATGGGAATTGGTTTGTCCTTAATCGAAGCCTGTATGGATCAGGTTGATATTCAGTCGAAGGAGGGAGAAGGCACCTGCCTTTTCATGACTAAACGTTTAGGCCAACAGGGGGGCGGCCTGGACAATGACTGAACATTTTCTCCGATTAGATCTACCTGAGCGGAGTAAAGGATCGCAGCAAACAATTGAATTGCTGGCTCGGATAAGGGCGGGTGATGGCGAAGCTAGGGAACAGGTGATTAATGAGAACCTAAGGCTAGTGGTTAACATAGCACGTCGTTTTGCTGGCCGCGGCCATGAGTTTGAAGACCTCTTTCAAATTGGTACAATTGGCTTGATGAAGGCCGTAGACAAATTTGACCCTGCTTACAATGTCCAGTTCTCTACTTATGCTGTCCCCATGATTATCGGCGAAATACGGCGTTTTCTCCGTGATGACAACCCGATTAAGATAAGTCGGGTTCTTAAAGAGACTGCGCATAAGGGCCGTCGAGCAAAACAGTTGCTGGCCCAACGGTTAGGACGAGATCCGAGTGTGAGCGAAATTGCGGCTGAAATCGGTGTGAGTCCGGAAGAGTTGGTTTGTTCACTGGAAGCAGTGCAGACTCCGGCCTCGTTGTCGGATCCAATCTATAGAGACGAAACCAGCGCCTTAAAACTGGAAGACCGGTTAGGAGAAGGAAACAGCAATGACTGGTTGGAGCATATTCTGTTGAGGCAACTACTGCAGAAATTAACCCCACGGGAACAGCACATCATCCGGCAGCGCTTCTTTGTCGACAAGACACAAGCTGAGGTGGCGAAAGAATTGGGGTTGTCACAGGTGCAAGTGTCGCGGCTGGAAAAACAAATTCTGCTGAAAATAAAGGAACTGCTAGAAAGCGGGTAGATGCCCGCTTTTTTGTATGTTTTTAGCTTGATAAGCCATACTAGTGTCAGAATCAACTAGTTCAACTTTTTCTGCTTATTGTCAGAGAGGAGGGGCGTCAAGATGACAGTTGTCAAGGTAATAGAAGTTGTTGGTGAGTCCCAAACAAGCTGGGACGACGCCGTAAAAGATGCTGTGCGACAAGCATCCAAGACGGTGCGCAATATTTCTGGGGTGGAAATTTATAACCTTACAGGTAATGTAGAAGACGGCGATGTAATTGAATACAAGGCCAACTGCAAAATAGCGTTCCCGGTGGACGGAACACACTAGGAGGGCACCTGGAGGTGCTCTCCCTCATTTCACGACTGTAAAGGGGTGGTATCAGTTGGCCGCTCAAAGCAAGACCCCCAAGCAGCAAGAATACCAGCGAAGAGTTCAGCAAAAGAGACCCCAGCCCCCGGTAGTACGAAACGTGCTCACTGCTTTTGCCGTAGGCGGATTCATCTGCGTCATCGGCCAAATTGTACTTAACCTATTTACCTCTCGCGGGTTTGCTGCTAACGAAGCTGCCGGACTTACAGCCACCGTAATGGTTGCTCTGGGAGCTTTATTGACAGGCTTAGGCTGGTACGATGAGTTAGGCAAGTTTGCCGGTGCCGGCTCAGCTGTGCCAATCACCGGGTTTGCCAACTCCATTGTTTCACCGGCGTTGGAATTCAAACGCGAAGGTCTGGTCCTGGGGGTTGGAGCTCGAATGTTCGTTGTAGCCGGCCCGGTATTAGTCTACGGCATTCTTACCTCAGTCCTGGTAGGTTTTGTTCATTGGCTGCTAAAAGGTGGGATAATCAAGGTTTGAGGCAAAAGAAAGTAGGAAAGCAAACCTATCTGTTTAGCCGGCCGTTACCTGTTTTGAGTTCTGCGTCGGTGATGGGCAGAAAAGAAGGAATGGGCCCCCTGGGTAGTTATTTTGACGAAATTATCAATGATCCCCTTTATGGAGAAAAAAGTTGGGAACTAGGGGAGTCAAAAATGGTCCGACGGGCTATGGATCTGGCCTTGGCCAAAATAAATTTGGCCTACAGCGGTCTTGATCTTATGTTTGGTGGCGACTTGCTCAACCAAATAATTGCCGCTAATTTAGCTGCTCGACATGTGCCGGTTCCGTTCTTTGGTCTCTTTGGAGCCTGCTCCACCTTCAGCGAAGCCTTGGGGCTGGCTGGAATTGCCCTTGACGGAGGGTTTGCGTCGAAAGTGCTGGTTAGTGCTTCGTCCCACTATCAGACTGCGGAACGACAGTTTCGGTATCCGACAGAACTGGGCGTTCAACGTAAACCGACTGCACATTGGACTGTAACCGGTGCCGCAGCGACTATAATCGGCGAAAGTGGAAGCGGTGCCGCCCTTACCGGAATAACAGTGGGACAGGTAATCGACATGGGAGTGAAAGACATAAATGATATGGGATCAGCTATGGCACCAGCGGCTGTGGACACTATCGAGCGTCACTTTCAAGATACCGGTCGCCAGCCTGATTACTACGACGTAATCGCCACCGGCGATCTAGGTAGCCTTGGTAAGGGTCTGGCCCAAGATATGCTGGCTGAAGCCGGTTACGACATTAAGAGTAACTATACCGACTGCGGGATACTCATATATGATCCAGAACAGGACACTCATGCCGGCGGTAGTGGTTGCGCCTGTTCAGCCGCTGTATTTTCCAGCTACTTTTTTCCGCGACTCGTGCATGGAGAGCTGAAGCGAATGCTGCTAGTCAGCACCGGTGCCTTACTTAGTCCTACTTCTTACCAACAAGGTGAGTCCATTCCCGCCATTGCCCATGCTGTATCAATAGAAAAGGTCTAGGAGGAGTTGTCTTGGATTATTTACAGGCTTTTGTGGTTGGTGGGATTATTTGTTCTCTGGGACAATTGCTCATGGATCTTACTTCCCTTACCTCGGCCCATGTGTTGGTACTGTTTGTCTGCATAGGCGCACTTCTCAGTGGTGTAGGACTTTATGAGAAAATCGCAGCCTTCGGCGGGGCAGGTGCTACCATCCCACTTACAGGCTTTGGTCATGCTTTGGTTCAGGGGATTCTCGAACAGGTAGAGACCAAGGGAGCTGTCGGTATCTTAAGCGGTGTGTTCAAAAACACGTCTATGGGGGTTGTAACTGCTGTTGTGCTGGGAGTGATTATAGCCCTTCTTTTTAACCCTAAAGGATAGAGGCTGGCTGGCAGTTTAGAAAGGTTCGGTGATCCGATAGTGAAGATTGGCATCCCCCGGGCGCTGCTCTACTACCATTACTATCCCTTGTGGGAAACTTTTTGGAGCCATTTAGGCCTGAAGGTGGTGGTCTCGCCCCCAACAGATAAGACTATTTTGGATATGGGAGTTACTGCAGCGGTTCCCGAGGCCTGTCTACCGGTAAAAGTGTATTACGGACATGCTTTGTCTCTGGCCAGCAGCGTTGATTGTCTGTTTATTCCTCGGATAATTAGTGCTCAAAAAGGCACCTATATTTGCCCTAAGCTTATGGGCCTGCCGGACATGATTAGACATAGCGGTTACAACTTACCTCAGTTGATTGCCCCGACGCTTAACGCCCGGCAGAAGAGCACCGGTTGGCGGCGATCACACATTCAGGCAGCTCAAAAATTAGGTTTCAGCAAGAAAACCGCCGAAGCTGCCTGGTACCAAGCTAGACATGAACTAAAATCATATCAGCGAGAGCTTCAACGTGGCTGTACCCCGGTTGATCTTCTCGGCCAACGTGCTCATTCTTCCAACTCCCTTTCTGGTCCCACTTTATTACTGCTGGGGCATCCTTACAACATCTTCGATGAATTCGTCAGTATGAATTTGATCAGCCAACTTTATCAGCGCGGCTATGGAGTTGTTACACCGGAGATGCTATCGCCCTCTATCGTCGAGCGTGAAGCCGCTCGTTTGCCAAAACACCTGTTTTGGAGTCTGGGTCGATCGCTGGTGGGTACTGCCAGCCATTACTTAAGGAACAACTCGGTGGTCGGTATTGTCCATGTGGTTTCTTTTGGTTGTGGGCCCGATTCCCTGGTAGGGGAACTGTTGGAACGGCGAACACATAAAGCTAGGCGAATACCATTTCTACTCCTTACGCTGGATGAGCATACCGGGGAAGTGGGACTGGTTACGCGATTAGAAGCCTTCTTGGACATGATTGAGTGGAGGAATAGATCTTGAAAGTTACCTTTCCTCATATGGGTGACCTTCATATACCGGTACGGTCATTGTTGACCGGTCTGGGACTTGAAGTTGTGGAACCTCCTGCTATTAGCCAGGACACCATTAACCTTGGTACTCGTTATGCTCCTGAGTTTGCCTGCTTGCCTCTTAAGGTAAACATCGGTAATTTTCTTCAGGCTGCAGAGCTGGGAGCCGATACGGTAGTAATGGCGGGCGGAATTGGACCGTGCCGGTTTGGTTACTACGCCCAGGTTCAGCAAGAGATCTTGGCGGATCTTGGTGTCAACCTGGATATGATTGTACTGGAGCCGCCCCAAGGTCAATGGCGCCTATTAATTCAGGGGCTCCGACGTTTAACAGCCAGGGCTACTCCCCTGACCGTGTACCGAGCCGGAGCCCTGGCTTGGGCTAAGCTAAAAGCCCTGGACACACTGGCCGAACAAGCATACCCTGTTCGGGCCCGCGAGGTCCTTCGCGGCTGTACAACCCGTATTTGGAAGACAATTTTGGCCCAAGTTGACCGGGCAGAAAACATCAAGGCTGTGCAAGAAGCAGCTGAACATGGAAGCATGCTATTGGAGGAAATCGAGGTTGAATCAGGAAAAGACACCCTTAAGGTGGGCTTGGTTGGGGAGATATATACTGTTTTGGAACCGGCAGTTAATCTGGAAATCGAACGACTGCTGGGCGAAATGGGTGTAGAGGTCATCCGGTCAATCTACCTTAGCGATTGGGTGATGACTAATCTTATCCTGCATACCCTTCGTCTTCGCGACGACCGTGAGCATTATCGATTAGCGGCCCCGTATCTGGGCCATTTTGTTGGTGGCCATGGGATTGAGACCATAAGCACCACCATAATGTACGCTCGTGCCGGTGTGGACGGGGTAATTCAGGTGGCACCTTTGACTTGTATGCCGGAGATTGTAGCCAAGAGTATATTGCCCCGGGTCAGTTTGGAGGAAAATATCCCGGTTCTTACGCTCATGCTGGACGAACACTCTGCCGAAGCAGGAATACTCACCAGATTGGAAGCATTTTGCGAGCTGCTGTGGGCACGAAGACGGGCCCGTGGGTCCAGCTGCAAGAAGAACATGAGAACGTCACCACTAACCAGGGAGGAGTTAACCTTTGGAGGCATATCTGGGTATTGATTTAGGTTCAGTTAGCACAAATTTCTTGGTCTTAAGTCAAGATGAGACAGCCTTGGCCCATCTCTACTTGCGTACCCAAGGGAACCCTATTGCGGCAGTGCAAAGGGGGTTAATTGAGCTACAAAACCAACTGTCCCCGGAAGTTACCATTCGCGGCGTAGGCAGTACCGGCAGCGGCCGTCATCTAGCCGGTGTTATGGTAGGAGCTGATACCGTGAAGAACGAAATTACAGCCCACGGCATAGCCGCAGCTAACGAACTTCCTGATGTGCAAACGGTTCTTGAGATCGGTGGACAAGACTCCAAGATAATCATTCTGCGAAACAGCATGGTAGTGGATTTTGCCATGAACACTGTTTGTGCTGCCGGTACCGGTTCTTTTCTTGACCGTCAAGCAGAAAGACTCGGACTGTCAATTGAGCAATTCGGGCAACTGGCGATCAGATCAAAGAACCCGGTTCGAATAGCCGGACGCTGTGCCGTGTTTGCTGAATCGGATATGATTCACAAACAACAACTGGGACACTCCATGGAAGATATTGCCCGCGGTTTGTGCCAAGCCTTGGTTCGCAACTACCTAAACAACGTCGCTAAAGGTAAGGAAATACTTCCGCCGGTTTTGTTTCAAGGTGGGGTTGCAGCTAATGCAGGAATGAAACAAGCTTTTGAAGAGGCCTTGAAGCTAAAGGTGACGGTGCCGAAACAGCACGCCGTTATGGGTGCCTTGGGAGCTGCATTATTGGCCCGAAAAAAAGTTCACCCTGGGACCAAGAGCAGCTTCCGTGGTTTTGAGATCAGCCACTGGAATTTTGATGTGAAAGGCAAACATTGTGGCGGCTGCAGTAACTGTTGTGAGGTAGTAGAAATAATAGCTGAGGGGCAAACCTTAGCCTGCTGGGGTGACCGCTGTGGTCGCTGGAGCGAGCAAATTGGTACGCAAATAGCTTAAAGCTTTATCTGTACTGCTTCACTTTTTTTTCCTGTCTTATTATGCTATAATTGCGGTTAAGTGGCAACGTCCCCCAACAGGCCGCTGGAAGGGAAGATATACATGCTATTTGGCCGCGAGATGTTATTTCGTATACCGGCTTTGCTGCTGGCCATCTCCGTTCACGAATATGCTCATGCTAAGGCAGCCGATGCTTTGGGGGATCCCACTGCGCGGCTTAGCGGTAGAATGACACTGAACCCGTTAGCACACTTAGATCCGCTAGGATTATTAATGCTGTGGTTGTTACGGTTTGGTTGGGCCAAACCGGTGCCGATTAACCCTATGTACATACGACCCCGCCGTCTGGGCATTATTGTTGTTTCACTGGCGGGTGCGGCAGCTAATCTGGCCTTAGCAACTCTGTTATTGATTGTTTTGAAACTGCAAGTGATACCGTGGGACGGCGTCATTGCTGGCATCCTGGAAATGACCATGTGGTACAGTCTTTTCTTGGCCGTATTCAACCTCATACCTATACCGCCCTTGGACGGTTCTAAGGTCCTGGCCGAACTACTGCCTCGAAAGACTGCCTACTACTTAGCCCAATATGAACAGTACGGGCCTATTTTACTTATTATCTTGCTGTATTTAGGCAGCATTAACTCTATTTTGCTGCCTTTAGCCAGCGGTATTTATGATCTTTTGTACCAATTAACCGATGTTATTGTGTTCGGTGTCATTTATAAAGTCTTATTGCATTTCTAGATCACAAGACGAAGGAAGGCGATTTTGTTGAAGGGTCGAGTGTTCAATGGTATGCGTCCCACAGGGCGGCTCCATCTGGGTAATTATCTAGGATCGGTGGTTAATATGGTAGCCTTGCAAGAAGAATACGAGTGTTTTTTTTGTATTGTGGATTGGCATGCACTTACCACCGGTTATGAAGACACAACAGAACTCCAGGATAATATCTTGAGCATAGCGATAGATTGGTTGAGTTCGGGTATAGACCCGGATAAGTGTGTAGTATTTGTTCAATCCAATGTAAAAGAAGGTGCTGAGTTACACTTGCTGTTGTCGATGCCGACGCCGCTTTCTTGGGTAGAACGAGTTCCCACTTACAAAGAACAGCTTCGTCAGCTGGAAGGGCGCAATATTGCCACTTATGGTTTTCTGGGCTACCCGGTGCTAATGGCGGCCGATATTCTAGCTTACAAAGCGGAGGCTATTCCCGTGGGCGAAGATCAGCTGCCGCACATCGAGATTGCACGTGAAATTGCTCGCCGCTTTAACTTTTTGTTCCGGTGTTCTGTCTTTCCCGAACCCACTGCCAAATTGACCAAATTTGCCTTACTGCCGGGTATCGACGGCCGCAAGATGAGCAAGAGTTATGGCAATGAAATCCATATGTCCGATACTCCAGCAGAAATTCGGATCAAAGTAGCCCAGATGGTTACTGACCCGGAACGTATTAGAAAAACCGACCCCGGCCGCCCAGAAATTTGTGTACCTTACCAATTCTATAAAGCGTTTACGCCTGAGGGACAAGAACAAGTTGCCGGGGAATGCCGCGGTGCCCGGGTAGGCTGCGTGGCCTGCAAAAAGAGGTTAGCCGACATTATTGTTGAGCGAATGGCACCTATTTACGAACGGCAACAAGAACTGGCCCGTCGCCCAGATGATGTAGTTGATGTTTTGCGTGACGGAGCCCGTAGGGCGCGGTTGGCAGCTGAAGTTACTTTGGCTGAAGTGCGCCAAGCTATGAACTTACGAGACTTTTAAACTGGGAGCAATAAAGATTGGGTTATGAGATCAAGCTGGGGAATTTCAGCGGACCTTTTGACCTCCTTTGTTATCTGATTGAGACTGCGGAACTGGACATCTGTGCAATTTCCCTGGCTCAGGTGGTGGATCAGTATGTCTCTTACGTCACCTGGGCTGAAAAGCAAACTGATCTTGATGCAGTAGGTGAATTTCTCATCTTGGCCGCCAGATTATTGCTCCTAAAAACCAGAGTATTACTACCGTCAAGTCACCTGGTGGAATCTGAACAAGAGGAATTAGCCGTAGACCAAGACACTGAGCAATTAGTGCAGCACTTACGACAATACCGTCTGTTCCGTGATCTCGGTCGGGAACTGGGTAAGATGATGGAAAAAGAAGCTGCCTTCACTGGCATAAACCCTGTCAGGTCGGAAGACGCCCAACCGCTGCTTGTGGCCGAAGCACCACCGCCGGATTTGGATGCGGTAGTCTCTGCTTGGATCCGTTTGAAGCCGCTTTTTGCCGCACTCCGTTCGGTTACGGTTATTCCTGAGCGCCCAACTGTAGAAGAAGAAATGGCTGACCTGAAGGCATATCTTAAGGGTGGACGAACCCTCTCATTTAGCCGTTATCTTGGCAACAAGCCCTCACGTCCTCGCTTAGTGACCGTGTTTCTAGCACTGCTGGAGCTGTGGCGCCAAGGTAAGATTAGGGTTCGGCAGACTGTACGTTTTGGCGATATCTTTGTGGCGCGCAAGGAGGACCCAGCATGCCGGAGCAATCATTAACAGCTTTGTTGGAAGCTTTAATACTGGCAGCAGCCCGACCGGTGTCAGTAAGGGAACTGGCTGCTGCATCCGAGTTGTCAGAGGCCGATACCGAACTGGCCTTGTCTGAACTCAGGCAAAGCGTAAATCGCAACTGTCGCGGCATAGTACTTCGGGAAGTAGCCGGGGGGCTGCAGTTCTTTACTCGATCGGAGTACAAACCCTATGTACAGCGTCTACTCCAACCGCAAGAAAAGCCGCGTCTAAGCCAAGCAGCGTTGGAAACACTAGCTATTATTGCTTATCGCCAACCGATTACCAGGATGGAGATAGAGCTAGTGCGGGGTGTGCAGGTGGATACAGTGCTAGCCACTTTGCAAGAGCGCGGTTTTGTTACTGAAGTTGGCAGAAAAGAAGGTCCAGGGCGCCCTATATTGTATGGCACCACCAATAATTTTTTGAAATCCTTGGGGCTAAATAGTCTGCGGGATTTACCTCGGTCAGTATTGCCAGATATGACCACAGAAGAGTCTCCGGAATGATTTTCCGGAGACTTGTATTTTAATAACAAAAGGGGAAAAACTAGGGGAAAGGATCCAGTTGAAGGTGACAGGATGCCTACCCTCCTTATTGTTTTAGGCCTGCTTGCCTTGTTGCTGCTGTTAGCTGGTACTTTATGGATTGAGCTAGTTATTACTTGTTCGAGCAATAATCTGCGCTTTGGCCTTTGTTGGCACTGGTCCAAGTACCAGGTGGCTATACCGTTGTATCAGTTTCAACTCCGAACAGCCCAACCACCAGCAACAACTGGCACTAGACGTCATTATAAAACCGGAGGTCGGCTAAGGTCAGCCAGGCCAGTGCTGCTAACCTTCGTGCGTTTCATTATGCCTTACAGTAGCTTAGATGTTAGCGGTTCCATAGTTATAGGAACCGGCGATGCCGCCGCTACAGGGATCCTGACAGGTATCATGTGGCAGATTTTAGGCTGGGCCAAAGCCGTTTCCCAAGCACTCATGACAAGCGGGACTTTTAAGGTAACAATTGAGCCGAGATTCAATACTGTTGTCTTCAATGTTAACATCCGTTGTATAGTCTTTCTACCGCTGCTCCATATTATTACTGCTGTAGTACGAACCGTAAAGCATTTGAGTCGGTCAACTATTGAGCAGGGAGGTAGAAAACTGTGGCAGAGCATCCCATTCAAGGGCTAATGAAAACAGCGATGGAAAGTATCAAGGACATGGTTGACGTAAATACGGTGGTGGGAGACCCAGTAGAAGCCAGCGATGGGAGCGTAATTATTCCCATCTCACGTGTTACTTTTGGCTTCGCCGCCGGCGGGGGTGAATACGAACCTTCCCGAGGACATGGTAGCACTGGGGATGAGGTAAATTCACTTCCGTTTGCAGGTGGGAGCGGTGCCGGCGTAAGCATTAACCCGGTTGCTTTCCTGGTTGTAGGGAACGGACAGGTGCGGTTGCTGCCGGTGGACAGTCGAGCCTTTTACGATCGTTTGATTGACTTGGCCCCCCAAATTCTGGACCAGGTAAACTCACTCCTAGGGGGTGAAATGAAACCCAGAGCGGGTACCGGCAGTAGGGACAAAACTGATAATACCCCAGAAGTCCCGGCATACAACCCCCAGGGCCGCAGGTAAGAGGAGGCAAAAAACCTCCTCTTTTGTTCTTCCCCTATCTTAGAGATCATAGCCTAAACTGAGGAGGGGAGAACATGTTAGATTCAATTTGGTTTATTCTTTTGTTTGGCGGTATGGTCACATCCTTGTTGCGAGGTGAATCAGCAGCCGTAACCATGGCTCTATTGACAGAGTCAGAAGCAGCCGTGACACTTACCCTCACTCTTATCGGCAGTATGACTTTTTGGCTGGGCATATTGAGTATTGCTGAGGCCGCCGGCCTTGTCACTATGTTAGCTCAGCTGTGCAAACCAGTCTTTGTGTTTCTTTTTCCAACCATACCTGTCTCTGACCCAGCAGCCGGCTCTGTTTTGTTAAATTTGTCAGCCAATATGTTGGGATTGGGCAACGCCGCCACTCCGTTAGGTCTGAGAGCAATGCAACAATTACAGCAGTTGAATCCAAACCCTGATGAGGCAACTCCTGCCATGTGTACGTTCCTGGCCCTCAACACGTGCTGTATCACCTTTGTACCTACCAGCATCATCGCCGCTCGTATGGCTGCGGGCTCTACAAACCCGGCGGCAACAGTAGTAGTGACGTTTCTGTCTACAGTGGTAGCAACTACAACAGCCATCATCGGCGACCGTATTTGTCAGTGCTTGTGGGGGAGGGATTGACCCTTGGCTTCTTGTCTCGTTACCTTCAGCAATAATGTGGTACCACTTTTTGTTGGTACGATATTACTAATAGCCAAGCTTAAAGGAGTAAGAGTATACGAAGCCTTCATTCAGGGGGCTGCTAAAGGGTTTGAACTGGCCATAAGAATGATTCCCTATCTGGTGGCAATACTTGCAGCCATTAGCGTTGCTCGGACCTCCGGTCTGTTAGAATTGATTCTTTGTCCGCTTGAAGACCCCTTGGCTGTGGTGGGTTTTCCACCTGAACTGCTGCTAATGGCTGTAATGCGTCCTCTTTCCGGTAGTGCCTCTTTTGCCCTAATGATAGATGCACTACAGACCTACGGTCCCGATTCTTTACTAGGACTAACGGCATCAGCTTTACAAGGAGCTACTGACACCACTTTCTATATATTAACTGTATATTTTGGCTCGGCAGGGGTAAAACGGTTTCGCTATGCCCTGTTCGTGGGTTTACTGGCCGATATCGCTGGGATAACGGCAGCAGTGGTACTTACGCGCTTGCTGTTCTGTTAGTTACCGGTAATGTGAGCAAGACATGACCCTAAGTTGATGACAAACTTCCCGTTGCCGGAGTATTCAATTAGATCCGGGTCACAGACCATCAATTGTGACCCCCTTGGAGTTACAAGATTAAGACAGAAGTCCTGTGCCAGCTGGGCACACGTAATGGACAACGAAGACGACAGAAAGAGGTGAAGACTGGTCTCCTTGTTGGCACAGTGAGACATGTCCACCAGCTCTGCTGGCCCGGCCTGAACCATATAGGTAGGTCGCTGATGATTAAGAAACAAGCACTTGCGGCCTGTTGCGGCTACACGACTATGGGGTGCCAGAATCACTGTGCTGGTGTATTCATCTTTGCCAAACGAAGCTGGAATAACATCCCTGCCTGCTGATAGAAAGAGTTCGATATAAGCCGGGGCAATCAATGTTAACGGTACTAATGTAACTAACTCAAGGCCCAACACCAATGTTTATCACCTCCGTAAGATATTTCGGGCGCTTTTGCCCATACTATTCCGGGGATGGGCATTCCGTGCCCTGACACCATCTCCTGGGGCCATTCATAGTCTGACTACGGAGGTGGTGTGAATGAGAAAGCTGGCCCAATGGTCTCTAAAGTGTGTTGATGCCGGGAGTGAATACTGTCCGTGCTACTTAGCCGAAAACGGCCATTGTTTCGTTTGCTCTTTGTTAGCTGGGGCCGAGTCTTGTGACTGTCGTTGGAGCGGCAGCTGTAGTTATCTTAATTATTGGTTTGGTTCCGGAGCTATTGCCAACCGAAGCGAAAGAACTGTTATCGTCAAGAAACAACGCTTAGGTTCCAACTTACTAAAAATTCGGTTTTCGTTGGAGGCTGAGTGGCTACCAAGTTATTCCCAGGCGGGGACATTTTTGTTTATCCGACCGGCGTTCGCGCCCAGTTCTGCTGCTGTTCCCATTAGCGTTGTCGACGTGAGCGGAAACGAGGTTTGCCTGGTAGTCAAGTGCGTTGGACCGAAAACTTCCCTGCTATTGGCAGCTGATGACCGAGTGGTTATTCGAGGGCCTTACTTCAGTGGTCTTACCGATACCCAGATTTTAAAAACAACTCGCAATGAAGAGGCTGTGCTGGTGGCGGGAGGAATGGGACAATCCGCTATTGTCATGGCGGCAAAAGCTCTGCTACGCGGTGGGAATACGATTAAGGTTTGCTTGGCCCCTGGTTCGGCTAACTTGGTTTATGTGGGAGAAAAACTGAGAAGTTATGGCGCCGAGGTGGAGGAGGTAGCCAGCATGCGCCCCTTTGGTCTTAGAGTGATTGCAGGCTGGCTAACGCAATTAAAACCGGCAGTGGTTGTCTGTGCCGGACCGGAGGTACTTCAAGCCGCTGTCTCGGCTTTGGCCCCTGGCAGCAGAACAGAGTTTGTGCGCTCACAAAACATCACTATGTGCTGCGGAGATGGATTGTGCGGAAGTTGTCTCAGTGTCCATTTTGGTCAAGAACGGATCCCATTGTGCAAAGCCCAGTACCGTCTCAGCAAGGGGGGCAATTAATTCATGGCGAAGATAGTAGTGGTAGGAGGAGGTTGGGCCGGCTGTGCAGCTGCTATGTCCGCTCGTCAGGTTGGCGGAGAAGTGGTAGTGCTGGAACGGACGGATTTGCTATTAGGTGCTGGTTTGGTCGGAGGCATTATGTTAAACAATGGTCGGCTAACAGCGGCTTTAGAAACCATTGCGTTAGGCGGCCATCCAATTTTTGAAGCCCTGGAAACAATATATCGTCATCGCAATGTCAATTTTCCTGGTCATAATCATGCCAGTCTATATGATGTTATCAAGGTTGAGCCACTTATCCGCCGGCTGCTAACAGAACAGGGGGTGAAAATTCGATTCCGTAGTCGGGTGGCGGGCCTGGATCAGGTGGGGGATGGAGTTAAGAGTGTTATCTTGGAGACCGGGGAAGTCATAACTGCTGACGCTTTCGTTGATGCCACTGGCACCTCCGGACCACCGGGCAATTGCTGGCGCTACGGGCATGGCTGTGTTCTTTGCATCCAACGTTGTCATTCGTTTGGTCCGCGTACATCTCTAGTAAAGATGGCTGGCGGGCACGAGTATTCTCTTTTGAAGGGAGACGGCAGCTTCGGTGCTATGAGCGGTTCGTGTAAACTCTGCCCCGAATCTCTGGCTCCGGAAATTGGGCAGGAGCTGAAACAGAACGGAGTAGTGGTAGTACAATTGCCTACCGATCTAATTCGTCCGCAAAAGCTAAAATTGAAAGTCTGTCAACAATATGCCCATGACGACTATGCCAGGAACATCATTCTTCTCGACACCGGTTCGGTTAAACTTATGGCCCCTTTTTTCCCGCTAGATGCACTCAGACAGGTGCCCGGCTTTGAGCTGGTTCGCTACGTCGACCCATTAGCCGGAGGTATAGGCAATTCTATGCGCTTGTTGGCCATGGCCTACCGGGACAACAGTCTTAGGGTTGATGGCTTGGCCAATGTTCTCGTGGCTGGTGAAAAACAAGGCCCAGCTGTTGGTCATACAGAAGCCATCGTCACCGGATTTCTGGCCGGCCATAATGCTGTTCGTTATGCTCTGGGACTAAAGCCTATAATCCTACCTGCAACGCTCGCTTCCGGAGCCCTGATAGGGGCGATCAGCCAAGATTTAAAAGAAAATCGACCCGGATACCAAACTTATACCTTTTCCGGAGCAGGATTTTTTCAAACAATGCTCGAACAGAACTTATACAGCACTGATCCAAATAAAGTTGCTCGGCGGGTGGCTGCTGCCAACCTTGCTGGAATTTACATTCAACCTTTATGCTGATTCTAAGACCAACCAAGAAGGCTTGTTTTCACACCCCGGCTGCTGCCCACAGTACGTAGTCTACAAGAATGGCCAGAGAGGAGATCGTTTTTGAAAGAGCGGCTGCACAAAGTAATTGCTCGAGCCGGCGTATGTTCGCGTCGCCGGGCAGAAGAACTAATTACTGCTGGACGAGTCAAAGTGAACGGTTGCGTAATTACGAGATTGGGCCAAAAAGTGGATCCCGATACTGATTCGATTGCTGTGGACGACGTTATCCTGACCGTAAGTAAACCAAAAGTATATCTTATGCTCCATAAACCTCCTGGCTACGTAACTACTGTTCACGATCCCCAAGGCCGTCCCACAGTGCTAGATTTAGTTCCCAAGGGGATTCGTCTATTTCCTGTCGGACGCCTTGATTATAACAGCGAGGGCCTACTTATTCTGACTAATGACGGTGCCTTAGCGTACAGATTGACTCATCCTTCTGTTGGGGTTGTGAAAACCTATGAGGTTTGGGTTCTGGGACATCCTGGAGATAAAACAAAGCAACTTGTGACCGGGATTCAGTTAGAGGACGGACCGGCCCAGGCCGTGAAGGTGTCTGCAGTCGGTACTTGGGAGCAAGGCACCTGCTGGGAAGTTGAAATGATGGAAGGACGCAAACGGGAAGTGCGCCGCTTGTTTCAGGCCATCGGAGCCCCTGTGAAGCGGCTCATTAGACGCAAAATAGGGCCGTTATCATTGGGACAGCTTCCGCCAGGAAAAGCGCGCACCCTAACTAGAGCTGAAGTAACTGCCCTGTACCGCGCGTCCAAACACTATTCTTCGTAGCCAGGGGCAGCGTGAACAGAATACTCGCTACTGGGGCCGAACAACAGCCATAAGGGAATACCATTAAGAAGGTGTTGGTGCAAATCATGCTCAAAATGCAAGTGGCCATTGACGGGCCGGCTGGCTCAGGTAAGAGCACCGCTGCCCGTCAGGTGGCCAAACAACTTGGCTACCTCTATATTGATACCGGTGCCCTATATCGAGCGGTAGCCCTGGTTGCTGTGAGACAGGGAGTAGACCTCAATGACTCTGCTACCTTGGCTAACCTGGCAAAGTCAATTGACTTGGAGGTCAGGATGCAACCGGACGGTTCACCGGTTTATTTTATCGCTGGTAAAGAGGTGACTGATGCTCTGCGGTCACCGGAAATCAATGATAGGGTGTCTCAGGTAGCCAAACTGGCAGCTGTTCGGGAACGGGTAACTGAAAAGCTACAAGCTTTAGGCGATGAAAAGGGCATAGTAATGGACGGGCGTGATATTGGAACAGTGGTTTTACCTTCTGCCGATATCAAAGTGTTTCTTACTGCTGATTTGGCCACCAGAGTGCAAAGAAGACAACAAGAGCTTTCGAATCGGGGCTTTTTCGTGTCTGCAGCTCGTGTTGAAGAGGAAGTACGGCAACGAGACCGAGAAGATGCCAACCGTCAGGTGGCACCCCTTAAGCCGGCGCCAGATGCCTGTGTTGTAGACACTACCAACCTTAATCCGGAAGAAGTAGTTAGCACCATAGTCGAACTCGCTAAGCAACGGGCGCAGAATAGAACAAGTCAAGGGAGGAATAGCCGCTGATCTACACATTGAGCGTAAACATTGTCAGAGCGTACCTGCAATTATTTAGGAAGCTCAAGATTTCGGGGCAGGAATACGTTCCGGCCCGCGGTCCGGTGATAATTGTGGCCAATCATGTCAGTAACTGGGATCCTCCCGTAGTAGCCGTAGCTTGTCCGCGGCAGGTACACTTTATGGCTAAGCAAGAATTGTTTGCGAATCCTTTGCTAAGTTGGGTTTTTAGAACATTAGGCGCTTTCCCGGTTAAAAGGGATACTGCAGATCGAAAAGCATATAAGTGTGCTTTGAGCATCCTAAGAGATGGCCGGGTTCTGGGCATGTTTCCAGAGGGAACGCGGAGCAAGACCGGGAAACTGGGTCCAGCTGAGCAAGGAGCGGCGGTGCTGGCTTTGCGTACCCAAGCTGTCTTGATACCAGCCGGAATTACAGGCACTCAAGGCAAGGGACCTGTGCAAATAGCCTTTGGACAAGCAATACCATGGGGCGACTTAGATCCCAAAGACCGCGCCAGCAGCCGGGTATTAGCTGATCGGATTATGTCTCACATTGCCAAATTATTGGATGATTAAGTGGAGCTTACTTAGGGGGAGATAAGTTTGGCAGAACTTTGTTTCTGCGGTGCAGCGGGTACTGTTACTGGGTCTTGTTTCCTTATTAACAGCCGTAACTCCCGTATGCTTGTGGATTGCGGGCTTTTTCAGGGCAAAAAAGAAGTGCGTGACCGCAATTGTAAGCCTTTTCCGTTTGCTCCGGCTGAGATAGATTATGTAATCTTGACTCATAGCCACATCGACCACAGTGGTTTACTGCCGCGTCTAGTCAAAGAAGGTTTTCAAGGCAAAATCATCACCACCAGACCCAGCGTTGATTTAGCACGCATTATGCTGCCGGATAGCGGGCACATTCAAGAAATAGAGGCCGAATGGAAAAACAGAAAACGTATCCGGGCCGGGTTGCCGCCTCGGCCGCCGCTGTATACAGTCAGTGATGCTGAAGCTGTCTTGCCTTTGTTTTTAGGTGTTAACTACGATGAGATCATTTCATTATCTTCGTCTCTGAAGCTAAGGCTTCGTGATGCCGGTCATATCTTCGGATCGGCCATTATAGAAATGTGGCTTACCGAAGACGATCAAACCATAAAGTTGGTTTTTTCGGGTGACCTTGGTTCCGGCGGGCAACCGATAGTTCGCGATCCAGCTTTGATAGAGGCGGCCGATTATATGATTCTTGAATCCACTTACGGTAATCGCCTTCATGAGCCCCGGGAGCAGAGACGTTCCCACTTAGGACAGATTATCCGTGCTACCGTACAACGGCGGGGAAACGTTATCATTCCAGCTTTTGCCATCGAACGAACCCAAGATTTGTTATATGAACTCAGTGCCCTCTATCGTGAAAGGGAGATATCTCCTCAAGTAACAACGTATGTTGACAGTCCCTTGGCTACCAAAGCTACGGAAGTGTTTATTAAGAATCCCGGGTATTATGACCACGAGACCTGGCAACTACTGCAGCAAGGCTACAAACCGCTTTCTTTTGAAAACCTTAAATTCGTTCGTTCAGTGGAAGAATCAAAGCGGCTTAATACCGAGGTTGCCGGCAGTATCATAATTTCAGCCAGCGGCATGTGCGATGCCGGACGAATCAAACACCACCTGAAACACAACCTTTGGCGGCCTGAAGCCAGCGTAGTCTTGGTAGGTTATCAAGCTGAAGGATCCCTTGGTCGCAGGCTGTTGGAAGGTGCTGAGCGGGTACGGATATTTGGGGAACAAGTGGCGGTTAAAGCGAAAATCCATAATCTGAGCGCATACTCGGCTCATGCCGACCAAACCGGACTCATTAATTGGGTTAGCGCCTACCACAAGTTACCACAGGAGGTCTTTTTGGTTCACGGGGAAGAAGATGCATTGTCTAACTTGGCGCAACTGCTAAAGGACAGCCTGGGCGTTAGAGTAAGTATTCCTGCTTGGGGTGAAAGTGTTAAAATTACAGCTGGAGGCGTTGCTTCACGGCGGCCAAGGGGCTCGTTGTCAGCGGAGACGAAAATGGCAAATTTGCAGCGAGAATTAAGTAAACTGGTCGGTAAGTTGCCACCGGAAAGAGAAGAAGAGTATGCTTGGGAAATAGAGCAACTGGCCCAAGCTATTCGAGCCTTGCGTATACAGGCAGAGGTGGCCGCAGCTAAGGAATAGAGAATTCTTGGCGTCTGCCAAAACCTTGACTTTCGGTTCCGGTATACGTATAATTAGAACATAGATGCGCACTTAGCTCAGCGGGAGAGCACCTCCTTGACGCGGAGGGGGCCAGAGGTTCGATCCCTCTAGTGCGCACCATCTGCTTATTAGACGCAGCTACCAGGCTGCGTTTTTTTGCATCGTATATGAGTTTTGTCAAGCACATATAATAGCGCTAGGGGTGAAAACCATGGCCGCTGCTATTAATCTGGCCAGCATGAAGAATCCTGCTGCTTTGCGCCAACGAGTTGTAGCAGAACTATTACAACTGCGTAAACAAGGTTTGGAGGTTAGTTTGTGCGAAACTAGACGCGGCCAACTAACTTTCTTAGGCTGCAACATAGTACAGAACTCAGGAGTCTTACCGCCCGACCAAGCCCAGGGGCTCTTGCGCTGTTTTTTGGCTAATGCCTTGGCTGATATTATTATTACCCATTGTGAGGAGAATCTTGTTCATAAGTTAGTACAGCGGGAGTACCGTACGTTGTCTCTTGAGGATCGGCAGAAAATAATAGACCTGACCCTAAAAAAAGAGGGTGACCTACTGCCGACGCCAGCGGACCGTCACGCCAGAATCGTACGGAAATTGGTAGATTATCTGAAATGCTCAAACACCATTATTGTGGAAGGCTTTGTTCGCTTCCGTCTACAGGATTATCGGCGCGAATTACAGGAAGCCGTTGGGCGCGCGGCCAATGATGTGGAAGGGGAAAAAGAGTATCTGGAGTTTATCCAACTTCTCCGGTACTTTGTAAGTTTGCAGGAACCACAATGGTCACAAATCCAGGTATTGCTGGACTCAAATGGCAGTTTTCAGTTGCTTGATGAACAAAGCCGGCTGCTAAGACTGGGTAATTTCTGGGATGGGTTTGGCCCCCATGACGACCTGACACATGCTGATCTGCTGGTGAGTGCTCTTGTCTGTATGGCACCCGCGACCATTATTCTTCATTTGGGTACCAGCGCTGACCTTTGGTTCCGAGATTTGATTACTACAATCCATGATATATTTCCCGGGCAAGTAATTACCTGTTCGGGTTGTCCGCTATGCCGAGGAACGTAACGGCCCCTATGGGCATGTCATCAATTTATGTCTCGGAAGCATACATGTTCTCTTGAGCTTCCTTACAGTTGTTGCTATGATAGTACCAAATAGTCATGTAATTTTGGTCGTAATTTTGGTCCGACAGTTTTGATAAGGGAGAACATGATATGCTCTACATTGTTATGGCAGCTATGGGAGCTCTTATTGGCTGGGGTACTAATATGGTTGCCATCTGGTTGCTGTTTCACCCGTACCGGCCTATTCGCCTTGGCCCCTGGCAATTGCAGGGGTTACTGCCACGCCGGCAAGCTGACATTGCCCGTAATGTGGGGCAAGCAATAGAAAAGGAGCTGCTCACTGCAACGGATCTGGCGGAACAGCTGGAAAACCCGGAGGTTTGCCAACAGTTGTTGATGATGGTATCCAAGTTGACTGAGCAAGAAGTTGTTCAACGCCTACCTAAGTATTTGCCTTTACCTCTCCGTAATTACTTGGTAAATTATCTCACTGGCTGGACAAATGCCAGAAGTCGCGAGCTGGTGGACAAGTTGATAAGAAGTATCACCACTAACTTATCCCAACTTGATATCGGCTCACTGATACAGTGCCGACTCAACTCCTTACCGCTACAGGAACTGGAAGCTTTGAGCTGGGAACTCGCCGGAAGGGAGCTGCGTTATATTGAATACGCCGGCGGGGTCTTAGGCGGAGTTATCGGTCTCTTACAGGCTGCTGTTCTGTCGCTGGGGAAAACTGTTTTTTTCTAACAACAATGATTTGACATGAAGGCAAAGTGAGCATATAATAGGGTACAAATTGGAGTGTCTTAAAACTATGACGAGGATCAGAGAGCCGCAGATAGGCCTCAGCGAGGAAGCGCCTTGGGTGCAAGTGCTTCCGGCAACTAAGTGGCAACTCACCACCTCGGAGTGCCTGCCGAAACAAAGTAGGCTTGGCCGGCTAGGGAGCCGTTAGAGCTTTAGAGGCGCTATAGCGCGAAATAGGGTGGAACCACGGTATTACGACCCGTCCCTTAGCAGGGCGGGTCTTTATTGTTGGAAATAAGGAGGGACTAATCCATGGCTAAGATTAAAATCAGCTGTGCTGGAAGAGAGGGCCGCTTTGATCCTGGTATCACTGTTGTTGAGGCGATCAAGCAGCTGTCTCCCGACGAAGTCGAGGAGTCGTTAGTCGCTGAGGTCAATGGCGAAGTTAGAGATCTTAGTACCAGACTCGGGAGTGATAGTCAAATAAAGCTGCTCGGGTGGAATAGCGATGCCGGACGGCGGGCGCTCAGGCATAGTGCAGCTCACGTCATGGCTCAGGCTGTAAAAGAGTTGTTCCCGGAAGCTAAGCTAGCTATCGGTCCGGCTATCGAAGACGGATTCTACTACGATTTTGCTGTAGACAAGCCTTTTACCCCTGAAGATTTAGAAACAATTAGTACAGTAATGGAGCAAATAATTGCTCAAGACTTACCCTTTGAACGCCAAGAAATACCACGTGATCAAGCTCGGGCTTACTTTTCGGCTCAAAGGGAGCAGTACAAAGTAGAACTGATTGATGATTTGCCGCCGGAAGCCCATATATGCTTGTATCGCCAAGGCGACTTTGTGGACCTTTGCGCCGGGCCCCATGTCCCCAGCACAGGATATGTGAAGGCTTTTAAGCTTCTTAACGTTGCTGGAGCTTATTGGCGGGGAGATGAAAATCGGGAGATGCTGCAGCGAATCTATGGAACCGCTTTCAGCAGTAAGAGACAACTGGAAGTCCATCTCGAAATGTTGGAAGAAGCGGCCCGGCGGGACCATCGCAAGCTGGGCCGCGAACTAGGACTGTTTACCCTCCATGAAGAAGGACCCGGGTTCCCCTTTTTCCACCCCAAAGGAATGATTTTGCGAAACGAATTAGAGTCTTTTTGGCGCGAAGAACATCGGCAGGCAGGATATGAGGAAATTCGTACTCCCATAATCTTGAGTCAAGAATTATGGCAAAGATCAGGGCACTGGGATCATTATCGTGAGAACATGTACTTTACCGAAATAGACCACCGGGACTTCGCTATTAAACCCATGAACTGCCCAGGCGGCATTTTGGTGTACAAGAGTTCCAGCCACAGCTACCGCGAACTGCCGCTTAGGATGGCGGAAATGGGCTTAGTGCATCGTCATGAGCGGGCCGGTGTGCTCCATGGCTTAATGCGTGTACGTTGCTTCACTCAGGATGATGCTCATATTTACATGCTGCCTTCTCAGATAACAGAAGAAATCAAAGGAGTCATTGACCTGATAGACCGCATATATAAGGTATTCGGTTTCAGTTACCAGGTGGAGCTGTCCACTAAACCAGACAACGCCATGGGCTCTGATGAAATCTGGGAAGAAGCCACCATTGCCCTGGAAAGAGCCTTAGCAGAGAAGGGTATGGACTATAAGGTTAATGAAGGCGACGGTGCTTTTTACGGTCCTAAGATAGATTTTCATCTTAAAGACTGTTTAGGACGGACTTGGCAGTGTGGTACCATTCAGCTGGACTTCCTCATGCCCGAACGTTTTGACCTCGATTATATCGGGGAAGACGGGGAGAAACATCCCCCGGTAATGATTCACCGCACATGTTTGGGGAGCATCGAGCGCTTCATCGGTATTTTAATCGAACATTATGCCGGTGCTTTTCCTACCTGGCTGGCTCCAATCCAGGCTCGTGTTTTGCCCATTACTGATCGGCAAACTGCTTATGCCAGGAAAATAATGCTCCAGCTGCAAGAAGCTGGGGTGAGGGCCGAAGTGGACGAACGCAATGAAAAGATCGGGTACAAAATTCGCGATGCTCAGCTACAAAAGATTCCCTACATGCTAGTGGTCGGAGCCAGAGAAACAGAAACTG
Source organism: Bacillota bacterium (assembly GCA_012837285.1). Classification (NCBI taxonomy): domain Bacteria; kingdom Bacillati; phylum Bacillota; species Bacillota bacterium. The sequence goes on along the minus strand of DURJ01000018.1, from coordinate 16,315 downwards.
GCAAAGTAGCAGTTCGACACCGTGACCGCGGTGATCGCGGCGCCATGTCTTTCGAAGTCTTTGTTCACGGCATTTTGACCGAAATATCCGAGCGCATAGTTGAAGGCGGAAATTGGTGTTGACGCCAAGGTAGCAATATGCTATAGTTGTGGGCGAAGAAGTAGAAGCCATCCGCTTCTCACCTTGGGGCGCAATCGTTGCTACCAGGGTTAAGCAGACACTGCTTGATTTGTGTTATCGGGGGCGGGTGGCAACTCGCCCCTTTGTTTTTGTACTTTGGGGACTATGTTGGAGGTGACGCGCTATCAGTAGAGACCTTCAGGTCAACGAGCAAATCCGCGTCCGTGAAATCCGCTTGGTTGACGATAAAGGCCAGCAACTTGGTATTATACCGACGCGGGAAGCACTAAGGTTAGCCGGAGAAAAAGGGCTTGATCTTGTTAATGTGGCTCCCGATGCCCGGCCACCTGTATGCCGGATAATGAATTTCGGTCGGTATAAGTATGAACAAAGCAAGCGGGAAAAGGAAGCGCGCAAAAAGCAAAAGATCATTACAATTAAAGAGATTCGTCTAAGACCCACCATCGATGAACATGACTATCAAGTCAAACTAAGGAATATGAAGCGCTTTCTGACCAACGGCGACAAAGTCAAGGTTACCGTACGGTTTAGAGGTCGCCAGCTTGTGCATGCCGATACCGGGAAAGAACTGTTGGCCCGCATGGCTGAGGAGATAAAGGACCTGGGCGTGGTAGAGCGAGTGCCACGTTTAGAGGGGATGCAAATGGTAATGATTCTGACCCCGCGGTCTGAGGAAAAGGGAGGCAAGCAGTGATGCCAAAGATGAAAACACGGCGAAGTGCTGCTAAGCGCTTCAAGTTTACTGGTACCAAGAAAATCAAGCGCTCAAAGGCGTTTAGGGGTCATTTATTGGGTCATAAGACAGCCAAGAGAAAACGCCAACTACGTAAATCGGCGGTAGTACACAATACTGACTATGAACGCGTACGTAAGATGCTACCTTACGCATAAGCCGATTGCAGACACAAGGAGGCACCAATTATGCCAAGAGTAAAGCGCGGTGTCACCAGCAGACGCCGTCATAAAAAAGTTCTGAAACTAGCCCGCGGATATCGCGGCGCCAGGAGCCGCACCTTTAAGGCGGCCAATCAAGCAGTTCTTAAATCGAGGTTTTATGCGCGGCGTGATCGCAGGGCAAAGAAACGTAACTTCCGGCAGCTCTGGATTGCCAGAATTAATGCAGCTGCCAGATCAAATGGTATTACCTACAGTCGGCTAATAAACGGTCTCAAACTAGCTGGGGTAGGGGTCAATCGCAAGATGCTAGCTGAAATTGCCATACACGATGATAAGGCTTTTTCCGACTTGGTCACATTGGCTAAACAAAACCTAGCCAACAACCGATAAGAACTCGTTAGTATGGTTTGCTTTCGAATTAGGACAGACTATAATACAGATCGGCAATTGGTTTGTTTTTCAGCGCGTGGCTATTCGCAATATTGAGAGGAGCTAGCGCCGTGCGCACCTTTCGACTGGAGCTCGGTCCTCATTGGCGGCTGACCCCACCGCAAGTTTTGGCGGTTGGTTTTGCCGCCGTTATTCTAGCCGGCACTCTACTGCTGACATTACCTGTTGCTTGTTCGGCTGGAACATCGACACCATTTATCGACGCTCTTTTCACCTCCACTTCTGCCGTTTGCGTTACAGGTTTGGTTGTGGTAGATACCGGCACTTATTGGAGCCGTTTCGGTCATACAGTCTTAATTAGTTTAATTCAAATTGGCGGCCTAGGCTTTATGACTCTATCCACCTTGGCTGCTGTTTTGTTTGGTCGGCGGATTATGCTGCATCAAAGATTAATTATCCAGGAGGCTCTAAACCGGGTATCGTTAGAAGGTGTAGTTCGCCTTACTAAAGCAGTGGTAACGGTAACCTTGGCTATAGAAGCCGTAGGAGCAATATTTCTCTTTTGGCGCTGGTGGGGAGACTACCCTCCTGGTGAAGCCATCTTTCAAGGGATATTTCACGCCATTTCTGCCTTTTGTAACGCGGGTTTTGATTTAAAAGACAACTTCTCTAGCTTAACTGCTTATCGCCAAGATTTTGGTGTAAATCTGGTGATTACGTTTCTGATAATCCTAGGCGGCTTAGGCTTTGCTGTTATCATCGAGCTGTGGAATTGGCGCCTTAAGCACAGGTTGTCGTTACATGCACTTGTGGTTATAACGACTACTGCACTGTTGATTCTAATCGGTACAATGTTTATTTTAGCAGTAGAGAGTAGTAACCCAGCGACTTTGGCAACGGCATCCTGGTCCGAAAAGTTCCTGGCTTCATACTTTCAAGCAGTAACCCCTCGCACCGCCGGTTTTAACACCTTGGAGATGAGCGATCTTAGGCCGGCTACTCTGTTCTTTCTTCTTCTGTTGATGTTCATCGGTGCATCTCCAGGCGGTACCGGAGGTGGGATAAAAACCACCACTTTTATCATCTTAGTCATGAGTGTGCTGAGCACAACTCACGGCAAAGGGCGAATAGAAATTAGGCAACGTTCCGTTCCCCCAAGACTGGTACCTAAAAGTGCGGCCGTTGCTCTTCTTTCCTTGTTTGTGGTGGTTATTGTTACTCTGATCTTGCTGTTGAGCGAAGGAACTGATTTGCTGACAGCCTTATTTGAGACTGTGTCAGCCTTTGCTACGGTCGGGTTGTCAGTGGGTCTTACACCTAAGCTTTCAATCCTGGGGCGATTGGTGATTGCTGCTCTGATGTTCGCCGGCAGGATAGGACCGCTCACCTTAGCTGTAGCTATTGCCCAGCGTCAAGAAATGAATCACGTTGAGTATCCTGAAGAGCAACTTGTGGTGGGCTAGGAAGGATGATGTCTTATTAGAAAGCAATATGCTATCATTGGTCTCGGGCGTTTTGGTTCCAGTGTAGCCCGTACCTTATTTGATCTGGGCTATGACGTGCTGGCCCTAGACAACGACAAAGAAACCGTTCAAGACATCGCTCAACACGTTACCCATGTTATGCAAGCTGATGCCACCGACGAAGCAGCGCTTCGGGCGGTTGGTATTCGCAATTTTGACGTAGTTGTGGTAGCTATAGGGCATGATTTGCAAGCCAGTATTTTGGTGACGGTATTGTTGAAAGAATTAGAGGTAAAACATGTGGTTGCCAAAGCCCAGAATGAACTTCATGGTAAAGTATTGCAGAAAGTCGGTGCCGACAAAGTTGTTTTTCCAGAACGGGACATGGGAACACGCCTTGCCTTAAACATGGTGTCATCGAACATTATCGATAATATTCAGCTTTCACCCGAATACAGCATTGTGGAAGTGTCCAGCAAGAAGGAGTGGCATGGACAGACTCTACAGAAGCTTAACCTTAAAGCCCGCCTTGGCATTTACGTCCTGGCCATTAAGCGCGGCGATGAACTGCTGGTGGCGCCTTCAGCCAAAGACACAATCGAAGCTGACGATATTGTGATCGTTGTAGGGAGAAACAAGGATATCGAACAGTTGGAGCGAGTGTAGTCATGAGGTTCATTCAGTCACGTCGAAATCCATTGGTTCGTAGTATGCGGGCCTTGCATAATAATAAAGTGCGGCGGTCACGACGACGGTTTCTTGTTGAAGGGGTACGATTATTGGAAGAAGCTCTGGCATCGGAGTGCATCGTTGATACTGTTCTTTACTGTATTGAGACGACAATTGATGGCCGCATGCAGGCTCTGTTAAACAGACTTCAAGACAGCGGAGTCTCTGTCATAGCCGCTACCCAAGCTGTGGTGGACAGTGTTTCCGAAACAGAATCTCCCCCAGGGTTAACGGCGGTGGTACGTTGCCCACCTACTCCTGAGCTCACAGCTGTTGTCGGCAGCACTGATCTGCTTGTCTTGGGTGATCAGATTCAAGACCCTGGTAATGCTGGGACTATTATTCGTACAGCTGAAGCAGCCGGTGCCGGAGGCACCTTTTTCTCCGCTGGTTCCGTTTATCCATTTTCCGACAAAGTGATCCGGGCCAGCATGGGTTCATTGTTTCGGTTGCCGGTGGAAGTTCTCTCAGACGGAGGGCAGGAACTGTGCAACCTTTGCATCAATAGCGGTTGGCAACTGGTCTTTGCTGTACCTGACGAAGGAGTTCCTTGGTGGAATGTAGACTTTAAACGGCCAACGCTGTTGGTGCTGGGAAATGAGGGCTCCGGCATAAGTGGCGATGTGCTGGCTCTAAAAGGGTCCAAGGTATCTATACCCCTGGCACCCCAGGTGGAATCCCTCAATGTAGCTATCGCAGGGGCAGTTTTATTGTTTGAAACTGTACGCCAACGAACAAGTTGTAAAGAGAAAAGCATTATGCTATAATCAAGGGCAGAAGCTCCCAGCACAAAAGAGGAGTGGATAGTGCATGATAGCCGCGGACTTTTTTTGGCGCCTGTTCGAGAACACCGGGTCTGTCATCGCCTATCTGGTGTATCGGAAATTGATGCTACAATAAGAATAGGTTATGGCAACGAGGAAGAGAGTAGATCGGGTCTACCCTACAGGGAGGGGAGCGGCCATGACTGAGAGCTGCACCGGGCAGGATTCGATTGAAGTTCGCTTCTAAGCCGCAGGCTGAACGATAAGTAGGCTGTGCCGGTTGGTCTCGTTACTGACCACAAGGGTGCTACATTGGCACTAAAGTAGGGTGGTACCACGAAAAGTCTTCGTCCCTTGGGGGAAGGCTTTTTTTATTACCATAAAAGGGGGTAGCCAGCAATGGAAGAAAGACTACGGTTTTTACTGGAGACTGCTTTGAAAGCTGTATCAGCTGCAACTTCAAAAGAAGAACTGGACAAAGTGAGAATCAGATTCCTGGGACGAAAAGGCGAATTGACTCAAATTCTTCGAACTATGAAAGACATCGCCCCGGAAAAACGAGCTCACGTTGGACAACTGGCCAACGAGATCCGGGACCGAATTGACAAGGAGTTGTCAAGCCAGGTTAGTGAAATTGGGCGGTTAGTGCGTCTTAAGCAATTAGAAAAAGAACGGTTGGACATTACATTACCAGGCACGGCCATGACCCTGGGGCATAAGCACCCATTATCAGCAGTGTTAGAACAGATTGTGGATATTTTTCTCCGGATGGGGTTCGATGTGTTCGAGGGTCCGGAAGTGGAGTACGACTACTACAATTTCGAGGCGTTGAATATCCCCAAACACCATCCGGCCCGCGACATGCAAGACAGTTTTTATTTAACCGAGGATATTCTGTTGCGCACTCACACATCGCCGTTTCAAGCTCGTATTATGGAACAATTGGCTCCCGAACTCCCAATACGTGTGATATGTCCCGGCCGTTGTTACCGCCGGGATCCAGCTGATGCTACCCACTCACCAATGTTTTATCAGACAGAGGTGTTAGTAGTAGATAGAAACATCAGTTTCGCTAACCTTAAACATACCTTGTTAGCATTTGTCAGTGAAATGTTTGGCTCGGAAAGACGGATTCGTTTGCGCCCCAGTTTCTTTCCCTTTACTGAACCTAGTGCTGAAGTAGATATTTCCTGCCTTGTATGTGAAGGTGATGGATGTAGTTTGTGCAAGGGAACCGGTTGGCTGGAAATATTGGGCTGTGGTATGGTACACCCCAAAGTATTGGCCACCGCCGGTTATAATCCGCAAGAAGTCTCAGGCTTTGCGGCCGGCATGGGGCCGGATAGAATCGCCATGCTCAAATACGGTATTGATGATATTCGGCTCTTTTATGAGAATGACCTGCGCTTTCTACACCAGTTTTAGGAGGGAAAGGCTAAATGCGAGTACCGTATAGTTGGCTACAAGACTATGTTTCGGCAGAATTACCGCCCCCGACAGAGCTGGCTGATATTTTGACGCTAGCCGGTTTAGAGGTGGACAGCATAGAACGAGCTGGTGCCGGTATAGAGAAAGTAGTGGTGGCTCAGATCGAAGAAATCAAACTTCATCCCGAAGCAGAACATCTCTTAGTAGCGAAAGTCAATATCAGTTCTCAGGACCATATACAAGTGGTCACCGGAGCCAAGAATCTCAGACCCGGCCTTAAAGTCCCGTTGGCACTGCCCGGAGCTTCATTAGCAGACGGGCAGACTGTAGCTGCTGCCAGGTTTCGAGGATTGATGTCAGAAGGAATGCTCTGCTCTGCTGAGGAAATTGGCTGGGAAGAACCAAGCGGTAAGGAGACAGCCGGAATACTCATCTTGCCAGAGTCGGCTAAGCTGGGAGAGAACGTGGCTGAAGTGCTGAGTCTAGGTGACCTGGTGCTGACTTTAGAAGTCACCCCTGATCGCCCTGACTGCCTTAGTCTGATTGGAATAGCCCGTGAAGTTGCAACTGCTACTGGAGCAAAAGTCCTCCTGCCAGCTTCAGTTGTTCCCAATGACAAGACAGATGCTGACGGCCCGCTTAGCATCAGCATTGCGGACCAGGATCTGTGTTTGCGTTACGCCGGAGCTCTAATTCGAAAGGTGTCAATTGGCTCTTCTCCTGTCTGGCTAAAACAACGGTTGACAGCTGCCGGTATGCGCCCTGTCAACACAGTTGTTGACATCACTAACTATGTGATGTTAGAAATCGGACAGCCCCTACACGCTTTCGATTATGGTAAGTTATCTCGGAAGCAAATTGTTGTCCGACGCAGCCGGCCGGGTGAAATTTTGACTACCTTAGATGGATCTGAACAAGAGCTTAGCGAAAATATGTTAGTCATCGCTGATGGCGACCGGCCCCAGGGGCTGGCCGGTATTATGGGAGGAATGGCGTCCGAGGTAACTACAGCTACGAACACAGTCTTGCTTGAATCAGCTTGCTTTGCCAACACCAATATTCGCCGGACTGCACACCACCTAGGAATGCGAACAGAGGCATCGCTGCGTTTTGAACGCGGGGTAGATCCTAATGGGGCTATCTTTGCCTTGCAAAGATCTGCCCTGCTGCTGGAGCAATTAGGTGCTGGAGAGCTGGATTTCATTGTCGATATTTATCCACAACCGGTAACACCTAGAATCATCAGTGTTAATACTGATCGTATTCGTCGCTTGATTGGAACAACGGTGGACGACGTGTTTATCAAGGCAGCATTGGAAAGACTACAGCTTCAGGTGGTTCGGGAAGACTATCCGGCGCTTCAAGTGCGGGTTCCCACCTTCCGCCCAGATCTGGAACAAGAAGCTGATCTGGTAGAGGAGGTGGCTCGGTTATACGGCTTTGATCGTATTCCAGCTTTACCGCTCGAGGGCCGACTTCAAATAGGGCAGCGGCCGTTGGAGCTAAGAATCGAATTGATGATCAAAGACATCCTGCGGGGATGTGGTTTGGACGAAGTGCAGACCTATAGTCTGGTTGACCCTGATAGCATTGCCAAGCTCAAGCTGCCACCTACAAACAAAAGGCAGCGCTTGATGCCGTTGTTGTTCCCCCTGAGTTCAGAGCAATCCGTACTACGCACAATGCTGATACCAAGCCTGTTAGAGGTTGCCGCTCTAAACCAACGGCGTAAAGCTCAGGCTGTCAACATCTTTGAAGTAAGCCGCGTCTATCTGTCTCACCAACTGCCACCAACCGAATTACCTTCCATGCCCAGGCATTTGGGTATCGTCCTGGCCGGAGCAGTGGGAGAAAGATCGTGGCAAGGTATACCGGCGGCAAACAGCTTCTACCGCCTAAAAGGAATTCTGGAGAAAATAGCTGAGAAATTAGGCGTGGCAGGGAAATTCGTGTCGACTAGTTTGGACTTCTACCATCCTGGACGACAGACCTGTTTTGAGGTAGATGGAAGCTGTCTGGGCGTTTTAGGTGAGCTCCATCCGGACGCTGCCGATTCTTTTGGCTTGTCTGGCCGTGTTTATGCGTTGGAATTAGATCTGACGGCCCTGTTATCACACATAAGACTTACAACAAGATACCGGGCTTTGCCGCGCTACCCCGGGGTAGAACGGGATCTAGCCTTGATAGTTCCTGAAGATACTGAGGCCGCACAAGTAACCCAAGTAATCATGGAATCCGCTGGGCCTTATCTAGCCCACCTGAGATTGTTCGATGTCTACCTTGGAGCACCTGTTCCCGCAGGCTACAAGAACCTAGCCTATTCTTTGTTGTTCCGGTCAGCTGATCAAACTCTCACCGAGGAAGACGTGAACCCTCACCTGGAGAACATTATCATGCAAGCTGCCGAAAAAACCGGTGCAATCTTAAGACACTAGCTAGCTGGAAGATGGCGAAAAGAAACGTACCTGCAGGAGGATTTTTCTGGGCTGTTGCTGAATACAACCACGACACCACTTTAGTTGAACCGAAAATGAGGGTGACAATCATGTCTGCGAATACACACAACCGGGTCACTGTCCATATCCTAGGAGAAGAATACGTGGTTAAGGGCAAAGCCAGCGGTGACCATATCCGTAAGCTTGGAACCTATGTAGACGAGATCATGTCCGAAATCCACCAACGAAGTCCTTGTCTTAGTACAATGCAGGTGGCTATTTTGGCGGCAGTTAATATTGCCGCCGAGCTCCACCGGGTAAGGGAAGATTACGATGAGCTCTTGCAGTTGCTTCAGGATTCCGATTCTAATACTGAATCAAGTTGAATCCGGGAGTGAAAATATGTGAACCTACTGGATCTTGCCATTATCCTAGTCTTGATCCTACACATGGTTACTGGTTGGCGCAAAGGATTGCTGGGCCTGCTTGGAGAAGTGGGTGGACTGGTGTTGGGACTTTGGCTAGGAACCAGCTATTCGAGACAGGCGGCCGGCTTTGTCAGTTCATATCTGGTGGGGCCGGCCTGGCTCTTACTGATACTATGTTTCTTGGGCTTGTTTCTAGTAGGGCTATTAGCTGCCAGGACTGTTGCTACTATTCTTAAGCGCCTCGTTGTTATTCCCGGTCTATCTAACATAGATCGCTTTACCGGAGCAGCCATGGGGCTCGCTGTAGGCACCCTTTTGACCATTGTACTGGTGAGTCTGTTAGCGTATTTGCCCTGGCCGTATTTTGTTGACCTGATACAATCCTCAGAAATAGGGCAGTATTTTTGGTCAGTAGCTCCTGTTTTTAACCGCTTCTTCTGGAAAGAATTGGGCCCCCTACTACCGCTACCTATGGCTGGCCCGAGAATAAGAACTTGAAGCTCGTATTGGGCTCAATCCGAACCATCCATGTAAGGGGGACGGCTGTGAATAATCTTGAGATTTCTTGGATCTTTCTTGAAATCGCTGATCTGCTGGAAATTAAGGGAGATAACCCGTTTAAGATACGTTCCTACCGACAGGCAGCCCAGTTGCTGGCCACGTTAGATGAAGACATTGGAGTCTACTGGAACGAAAAGAGGTTAACAGAGCTGCCGGGAATTGGCCCAGCTTTGGCGGCTAAAATACATGAGCTACTGGATACCGGCCATTTAACCTATCTAAAAGAGCTTCGCCAGGAGGTTCCGGCCCAGTTAAGACAGTTTCTTTCTATTCCCGGCGTGGGTCCGCGCACAGTACATACCATATACCGCCACTTGGGTATTACCACTCTGGAAGAACTTAAGGCAGCTGCTTCAGCTCAACAACTGCGCGTGCTTCCTGGTCTGGGGACTAAATCAGAACTGGCGATCAAGCATGCCTTAGCTACGATGGACGTTGTGCCTGAAAGGCTGCCTCTTAGTGATGCAGCCATGGTAGCCGCTGATCTGGCTGAAGCCCTAGCTCAGTTGCCTGAAGTTACAAACGTAGAGGTGGTAGGAGAGGTAAGAAGAAGGGAAGAATTTGTCTGTGAAGCCACCTTGCTACTGAGCGCCCAACCGGACAAAACTGGGGATATCCTGGCCACTTTTAGTTCGGCACCTTATGTCCGCCAAGTCCTAACGTTGGGCTCAACGTATATGACAGTAATTTTAGGCATCGGACTTAAGGCCCGGCTCATTGTTGTAACGCCGTCTGAGTTTACCACCCAACTTTGTTATTACACTGGTTCAGCAGGCCACTGGCACGCTCTGGTGGCTAGGGCCAAGCAATGCAATCTGGAGCTTACACCTGCGTCACTTAGGGGTCAAGATGGCCCTTTGCCACTAGAATCTGAACAGGATCTTTACTACCATTTGGGATTGGACTTTGTCATACCGGAACTTAGAACCGGCAAAGGCGAAGTGTTAGCGGCAAGGCACGGTACTTTGCCCCAAGTTATTTCGCCTGAACACATGAAGGGGGATCTGCACTTACATACTAATTGGAGCGACGGTAGAGAAAGCATCTTCTCTCTAGCTCGAGCAGCCGTCGAACGTGGATACGAGTACATTGCTATAACCGACCACTCCCAACGCCTAAAAATTGCCCGTGGTTTAGATGCCCAGCGGCTCGCAGCCCAGGCAGATGAAATCGCTGCTGCACGAGCCGAGTTTCCCAATTTGACGATCCTAGCTGGAATTGAAGCAGATATCTTGGCCGACGGTCAGCTGGATCTTCCGAACCAAGTGCTAGCGAAACTGGATTTAGTCATTGCCTCTGTTCACTCTGGATTCAGGCAAGACGAGAAAACTATGACCAGTAGGATTGTAACCGCTTTGCGTAACCCTTTTGTGCACATTTTGGCCCACCCCAGCGGGCGCCTAATTGGAAGACGACCCACTTACCAGGTAAATCTCGATACGGTGCTAGAAGAAGCGCGCCTACTGGGCAAAGTTTTAGAAATAAATGCATCTCCCGAACGTCTGGACCTTAGCGCTGAATGGGCTGCCAAAGCTAAGCATTTGGGACTAAAACTGGCCATCAGCACTGATGCTCACGATGCCCAGCGCTTGGCTGACATGGAGTACGGTGTAAGTGTGGCTCGACGGGCGGGCTTGGAAGCATGTGACGTAATCAACACCTGGCCCACTGCGCACCTGAAAGACTTTCTCCAATCTATCCGGGGGGTAGTTTGATGCCGATAGCTTCAGAGAAAACGAAAAACAGGTTAGAATGGGAGAAGATCATTGAGAAACTGACTTCTCATGCCGATACTCCACTAGGGAAAGAGCTCTGCCGTAGCTTGGAGCCGTCCAAAGACATCAATGAAGTGAAGTCCGGCCAGACTGCAACCAGCGAAGCAGTGGGCCTTTTATGCCGGGGCGCTCATGCTCCTTTAGGCGGTATCAGCGACATTAGGCCTTTTATTGTTCTGGCCCAACGCGGAGGCATGTTAGGTACACCTGCACTCTACAATGTTCGCTGCTCCCTAGAGGCCGGGCGGAAAGTTAGAACCTTTCTTCTGCTGGAAGGGAAGACTTCATTTTTCATTGAGATGGGGGCGTCCATGCCGCTTTTTCCGGAATTGCAGTCCGAATTAGAGCGGTGCATTCTTGGCCCTGACGAATTGGCCGATAAGGCTAGTCCCGTTTTGTTCCGTCTGCGACGGGAGATTGTACGGCTGGAAAACCAAATACGTGAACATTTAGATGGTATGGTTCGCTCCCCCACTACCCAAAAATACCTGCAAGAGCCGCTGGTTACAATGCGTGACGACCGCTATGTTCTGCCGGTAAAGCACGAATTTCGTCAACAGGTTCCCGGTGTTGTTCACGACCAATCTGCCAGCGGGGCCACCTTATTTATTGAGCCTTTCATTACCTTTGAACTAGGAAACCGGTTGCGCGAAGTCCGATCCCAAGAGGAACGGGAAGTAGAACGAATCTTAACCAATCTCTCGCTTCAAGTAGCAGAGAAAGAAGACCAAATTGAAAGCCTGCTGGTCCAGCTGGGAAAGCTGGATTTTGTCTTGGCCAAAGGAAAACTAGCCCTGGCTTTACAAGCATCTCCTCCCAGGCTCAGTGATGACGGGTACTTGGAACTACGCCAGGCCAGAAATCCGCTGTTAGATCAAGCTGCTGTTCCTGTGACTATCTGGTTAGGGCGCAGTTTCCGGACATTGGTAGTAACAGGTCCTAACACGGGCGGAAAAACAGTTCTCCTCAAAACCATAGGTTTGTTAGTTCTGATGCATCAGGCAGGCTTACATATCCCAGCCCAAGCGGACAGCGAGCTGCCTATTTTCAAACAAATTTTCTGCGATATCGGTGACGAGCAAAGCATTGAACAAAGCCTGAGCACATTTTCCGCCCATATGACCAACATCATATCTATCTTGCAGTCTTGTACCTGCAACTCCTTAGTGTTGCTTGATGAACTTGGTGCCGGCACTGATCCCAGCGAAGGGGCGGCATTGGGTATGGCCGTTCTTGAATACTTGGGCGAAGTCGGCGCTACAACTGTTGCCACCACCCATTATAGCGAACTGAAAGTATTTGCCTACAGCCAGCCAGGGGTAGAGAATGCATCGGTAGAATTTGACCCTATTACTCTGCAGCCCACGTATCGCCTGGTCATCGGCCTCCCCGGCCGTAGTAACGCTTTAGAAATTGCCGCTCGGTTAGGTCTTCCGAAAACAATCGTAGAGCAGGCTCGATCATTCCTGTGTTATGCCGATGCGCGTGCTGATGACCTCATACGTTCTTTAGAAGAAAAGCGTCAACATTTTGAGCAGCTTACCGCTGCTGCGGACACTGCCAAGGTACAAGCAGAAAAGATTCACCAGGAATCGGAAGCACGGCGCCAAGCATTGATTGCTAGGGAAGACGCTCTGATCCGACGGGCCAGAGAAGATGCCACCCGGACGGTAAATTACGCTCGGCGGGAAAGCGAACGGATTATTAAGGAACTAAGAAGACAGACCTCAAGGCTGATGGAAAGGGAGCGTACCCTATTAGCTGAAACTGCGCGGGCCGATTTAGGGAAGATGCAGGAACTTATTCATGACAATTTACGACTGGAAGAAGAGGTTACCCAGGCTGAGGAGGAGATAAGTGTAGACCGACCGTTAACAGCGGGACAGACCATATATATCCCTCACCTCAAGGTAAAGGGTAGCGTTATTGATCCACCTGATCCGGAAGGAAATGTGAGAGTGCAGGCAGGAATACTCAAAATGATCTTACCAGCACGGCAAATACAAGTTGTATCCGTTCCTGAAGGCGGTGAGCGCGAGCCTTTTGTAGGGCCAATAGCCAGCGACAAAGCGCAAACAATCTCCCCGGAGTTGGATCTACGAGGTCTCACTGTTGATGATGCCCAATATGCGTTAGGAAAGTACCTGGATGATGCTCGGTTGGCAGGATTAGAGCGGGTGCGATTGATTCACGGCAAAGGAACCGGCGTACTGCGGCAAGCAGTACAGGACTATCTTAAGAACCATCCGGACATTAGGTCTTATTCACTGGCCGGTTATCGAGAAGGTGGTACCGGAGTTACAATAGCATTACTTAAAAGATAAGGAGCCGGACAGGCTCCTTAAATCAAGAGTATTACAACCTTGGTCCAAGGTTATGTTAACAACTAGGTGTCTTTCTACGGAAAACGGCGTCCTCGATTCTGGTTGTTACCCTGTCCGTGCTGGCCATTATCGTTGTCAGGCCTAGTGCCATTGTCGTCAAAGTCGCCTGGTTCGGGCTCAGACGGTGGCAATCTATGGATGGGGCAAATATCTTTTGGTTCATTCCCCGGTATAAATAACCTCAACTCTGGTGCCGGACAATATTGAGTAGCTAAAGCCTGGCTGTCCGGACAAACATACATTTCTATTGATGCGACCGGAGGCGTTTCGTGCTCGCTGCAAATCTCAGTCGGTACTTCATCAACTGCATCCAAAGGTTTTTTGCCGTCGGCACGAGTAGCGTAAGGTTCTTTTCTCTGAATAAACACTTTGGTTACCGGTTCCGGGCAGTATTCAGCAGCCAGCTTACCGGTCTCGGCGCAAACGGTAGCCGTAACGTGAACATCACAAGTGGCGGTAGGTTGCGTTCCTTGAACAAAATAGTCCGTGACAATACTCTCTGTAGGACAAATGTTGCTGGGAAGCAACCCTGACTTATTGCAGACTGCAACCTTTACTAAGCCGCCCGGCGGGGTGAAGTTCTGTGTCGGGTAATTAGCTAAGGCCAGTCGCATAAATTGCCCCCAAATTCGAGCCGGAAAGCCGCTGCCAATGTTGTGGCGACTAAGGAAGGTGCGTGAGCCTTCCTCTTTGGCATCCGAGCCGATCCACACGGCTGTAGCCAGTTCTGGGGTATAGCCAACGAACCAAACGTCGTTGTTACCAGTAGTGGTCCCAGTCTTACCAGCTGCTGGTCGCCCGACTACGCCTGCTGAGCTACCTGTTCCTCGGGTAATTACCCCTCGTAACATGTCGGTGATGATAAAGCTAACCTGGGGTGAAAGAACCCTTTCCGGGACAACCTGATGCTCCCAAATAATGTCGCCCTTACTATCTTTGACTAAAGTCACAGGAAAAGGTTCAATCCGGGAACCGCCATTAGCTAAAACCCCATAGGCGGCCGCCATCTCGAGCGGTGAGACGCCGTCAGTCATACCACCCAAAGCCAAGGCCAATTGCCGGTCATTGTACTTCCCGGATTTCACCAGCGTCGAAATCCCCATTCTTTCGGCGGTAGCAACTGTATTGTCGGCACCTACCTTTTCACCCAGCTTAACCGCCATGACATTAATGGAGCCCTCAATACCAACCCTGAGGGTAGTTAAGCCACGAAACACGTTGTTATAATTATTGGGCCATTGTTTTCCGTCATAAATCGTAGGAGCATCGTCTAGGACTGAGCCAGGGGACCAACCCTGTACCAGTGCAGTTGTATATACGAATGGCTTAAACGCCGAACCTGGTTGCCGCAGAGCTTGCACTGCCCGGTTGAACTTTGTCTCTCCCCAGTCCCGTCCGCCCACTAAGGCTTTAACTGCTCCGGTGCTTGGATCCAAAGCCACTAAAGCTCCTTGCGGTTGGGTAATGCCGTTCTTGTCCGTTTCTCCTTCTGGTAGACTTTCCAGCAGTGTGTTTTCTGCTGCCTCCTGCATAGCCGGATCTAAAGTAGTATATATCTGCAGCCCACCGCGGTAGATAGCATCGTAGACTCCTCTTTCCGATCCGTATCTGGGCGTAAGCTTGTCAACCAGAGCAGAGATCACATAGTCGATGAAATAGGGAGCCGGCCGCTTGACTCCTCCCTGAACCGATCTAATTTCTATGGGCTGCTCCTTGGCAGCTTTAGCTACCTCGGGAGTAATGACTTCAGCTCGCACCATGTTGTCCAGGACTATTTCTTGCCGAGCTTTTCCGTTCTCAAATTGTTCGAACGGAGAGTAGCGGGAAGGGTTCTTGGTTATCCCGGCTAAGAAGGCTGCTTCGGCCAAATTCAATTCAGACACATCTTTGCCAAAGTAGGTACGGCTGGCAGCTTGAACACCGTATGCTCCATGGCCAAAATAAATCTCGTTGAAATACATCTCCAGAATCTGATCTTTGGTATAACGTCGTTCCACTTGCATAGCCAAAATTGCTTCCTGTACTTTTCGTTTTAAGGTTTGCTCCTGGGTAAGAAATGCATTTTTTACCAATTGTTGGGTAATGGTGCTTCCACCCTCAAAGGATTGCCCGGAAACTATCCGCCAGACAGCCCGAGCAATGGCCCGAGGATCAATGCCAAAATGCTGGTAAAAACGAACGTCCTCAGTGGAAATGAAAGCCTGTTTTAGCTCTACTGGGGTTTTGTCCAGGTCCACCGGTAGTCGGTTTTCTTCTCCGTGCAGACGAGTAAAGATTTCTCCGTTCGCATCGTATACGGTGGAGGTCATGTTGGTTTCGGCCAGTATAACAGGGTCAAAACGGGGCATTGTGCGCACACACCCAACCAAGAAAGCTGCCAACACCCCTGCTAAAAGCAGAATAAGAAAGGCGAACAGGAAAAAGGGAAATCTGATTCTCCCTCGAGCTCCCTTTGCCATGAGTGTTCCTCCTTATGGTACAGGCCATGATATAGTATAGTTGCCTTATATTGTTCGACGTCCCAGGCCAATATCCTGCCCCGGTTCTGCCGGCGTGTCTATTCAGAAGTATATGGCGTTATTGAATATGGGGCGATGCCCGTAGCACTGCAAATGAACAGATTACCCGTCATTTTAAAGGAGCAAAGCGACTGAGGAATCTTAAGATCCTTTGAGCAAAACCCTCGGGATGACAACTAAGAAGAGTTTTTGTGGCAATGGTGTGAAGGGGTACTCGTTCGATACCCTTGTACTCGCTCCCTTGACTTTCCGATTACCCCTGAATAGACACCTTCCGGCAGGCAGTTGAGAAGGGCGATGCTGGGGTCTGCGGTCTGTTGCCAAGTGGCCATAACCGTGTTATAATGCGGGTAACAATACAAAGGTGAAGACGAGGACAAGCAGCTTCCTGGAGTCTGTTC
>DURJ01000017.1 GCA_012837285.1 Bacillota bacterium | reverse complement strand
GGGACTAGATTTGTGCTGGAAGTGGTTCCCAAGTTGCCCCAGCCGGAACTGGTTCGGCCGGGCCATTTAGCAGCCAAGAAGAATGGCCTGGTTCTGGATGTGCTGGTATTGGTTGGAAAAGCGCTGGTGAACAAAGGGGCTTCGGTGCAAGCCGGGGATGTGCTTATTTTGGGCGAACAGGGCCGTCAGCCGGTGCCAGCCAAGGGGCGGGTTTTGGCTCGAGTGTGGCATGAAACGTACCACGAGGGCGAGACTTTTGAACAATGCTGGGTTCGTTCCGGTAACACAGCTAGCAGCAGAATGCTCAGGGTTTTAGGTCGGGAATTGATAATAAGAGGGGTTAAAGTAGCGCCCTTTCAGTATTTCGAGACCGACTACCAGCGCAAAAAGATTCTGCCCTGGAGGAATAGCAGCGGTCCCGTCGAAGTTATAGATAAAACATACTACGAGCTGAAGGAAACAAGGAGCACAATCTCCGAAGCAGAGTGTATCAAGCGGCTTACGGAGCAAGCATTGGCCGAGATAAAACGGAACCTGGACGAAGGATCTCAGATCACCCAGGTAGACAAGAAGGTTTTGTCTCAGCCCGGGGATAGTCCCGTTAGGGTGTGGGTGAGAATAGAAGCGGTGGAAGATATTGCTGTGCCGATACCTTATTACCCCCGGACAGGTGAAGGAGGAATTGGTATTGGGGGAACAATTAGAGAGAAAGGTAGCAATGACCGACCATGACAAGGCGATGCGCTTGTTCGGTCAATTCGACGCTAATTTACGCTGCTTGGAACGTGAGTTTCCGATCCGACTGGTGCCTAGAGGTACGGAAGTTACTATAATAGGGGCTGCAGAACCGGTGGAGCAGGCCACCCAAGTATTGGAGCAACTGAAGACATTGGCCCTGGAAGGGAATTTGATTACCCCTCAGGATGTGCAGTTTACAGCCAGTATGATCAAGCGTGGTCAAGGGACGGTTTTGGATCCTGCTGAGGAAGACACTATTTTGGTCACCCATCGCGGCAAAGCCGTGAAACCCAAAACAGTAGGGCAAAAGCGATATATCGAGGCTATCAACAAGTATGACATTGTGTTTAGTATCGGACCGGCGGGAACGGGCAAAACCTACTTGGCCATGGCTATGGCGGTGAAAGCTCTTCGCAGTCGCGAAATTAGCCGCATTGTGCTTACGCGGCCGGCAGTGGAAGCAGGGGAGAAACTAGGATTTTTACCCGGCGACCTGCAGGAAAAAGTAGATCCTTATCTGCGCCCCTTGCATGATGCTCTATACGACTTCTTAGGAATGGATACGTATCAAAAGTACGCTGACCGCGGCATTATTGAGATTGCGCCACTGGCTTACATGCGTGGGCGAACGTTGGACGATGCTTTTATCTTGCTGGACGAAGCGCAAAACACTACCCCGGAACAAATGAAGATGTTTTTGACCCGATTGGGTTTTGGCTCTAAGGCTGTGATTACCGGTGACATTACTCAAGTGGATCTGCCGCGCGGCTGCTTTTCCGGTCTGGAAGAAGTGCGCTTTGTCCTAAAAGACGTAAAAGGAATCGACTTTGTCTACTTCAGTCACCGGGATGTGGTCCGGCACGAGTTGGTACAGCGGATTATCGCCGCCTACGAGACTTGGGAGAAGGAAAAGGAGCACCAGGGCCCGGCTACAGGCGAGGAGGAATAAGGCATGGGGCTGCCCTTTATGCAGCAACGCCAACACTCAAGATTCCCAGTTCTGATTTCCCCTGAATTTGGGCGGCGTCTAACCCTAGTAGCCGTCACTTTTCTACTACTTACTTTACTGGTTAGTCTGCAGTGGGTGCCCCGACAACTACAGCTTACGGTTGGTCAGCCGGCCCCACGCAAGATCACGGCCCACAAGACAGTGAAGTACGAGGAAGAAGAGAAGACCGAGCAGCTTAGGGCCAATGTGGCGGAATTAGTGGAGCCTGTCTATGATCCTGATATCAGTGTATTACAGGAATCGCTGGAGAGCTTGGAAACAGCTTTCGAAAGAGCGGACAGAGTACGCAATGCATCCCTGACCCGGGAAGAGAAGCTGGAGCAATTAGGGTTGGATCTTCAGCTCCCCCTACCGGTGGACATTCAAGCGGCTATGCTCGATCTTAGCGAAGAAGAATTCTCCAACCTAAAATCAAGGGCACCGGAGCTGGTGCGCTCTCTGATGGACAAAGGCGTGCGGCAAACGGATTTGCCCCTGGTAAAGGCGACATTAGTGGAAAAGATAGAAGAAGATAGCGGATCAGCCGGTTTTAAGCAGATCTTACATGTTATGGGTGATGCTGCTCTTCAACCGAATCTGGTTTATAACCATGAAGCTACCGAGCGGCGCCGACAAGAAGCTCGTGATAGCATTCAGCCAGTGGAGAAAACCGTTTGGCAAAACACAGTGATCGTTCGCGAAGGCGATCCTATTACCACCGAACATTTACAGATGCTAAAGGCGCTGGATCTGTTGCATCAGCGTACGCATTGGACAGCGGTATTGGGTGTAGCCCTGGTGGTGGGCTTCTTGATGCTGCTCACATCTGCCTATCTGCAGTTTTTGACCCCGAGGGTCTTAGAAAGTTATAAACTGTTGCTGCTGTTAGCGTCAGTGGCGGTGGGAACGCTGGCTTTAGGAAGGATATTCTTGCTGATACCGGTGGATGCCGCCGCCAAGTTTTTCCCGGCTGCGGCCGGGCCCCTGTTGGTGGCTATCTTGTTAGATAGTCGGCTAGCTGTGCTTGCAGCGGCCGAGCTGGCTCTTTTGTCTGCTATTATGGCCGGTTCCGAACTTGGTTTAGCCGTGGAAGCGGTTGTCGGTAGCTTGGCCGGTATCTTAGCAGTGCAAAAAGTCAGCCAGCGCAGCGATCTGGCTCGCGCCGGATTGTTTGTCAGCGGAGCAAATCTTTGTGTGGCCTGGGCGTTGGGGCTGATCGCCGCCTCTAAACCGTTGGAATTGCTAGTAGATAGCTTTGCCGGTATCATAAACGGCCTGCTGGCAGCGGTGCTGGCTATCGGCCTGTTACCTTTTATCGAGAGCGCTTTTGGCATTACCACTCCAGTGCGGTTGTTGGAGCTTGCCAACCCCAATCACCCCTTGCTGAAGCGGGTGCTGCTGGAGGCACCGGGCACATATCACCACAGTATTCTAGTGGGCAATCTGGCTGAGACGGCAGCCGATGCTGTGGGTGCCGATGCTCTGCTGGTCAGGGTGGCCAGCTACTATCACGATGTGGGCAAGATAAAACGCCCTGAGTTTTTTATTGAGAACCAGTTGCTGGCTTCTAACCCTCATGACAAAATGAGCCCCAGCCTGTCCACTCTGGTTATTACTTCTCATATCAAGGAAGGGTTGGAGCTGGCCCGTGAATACAAGTTACCCCTGGCCATTAGAGATATCATCAGGCAACACCACGGGACCACACTGGTTTCGTATTTTTACAGCCGAGCTGCTGCCGGTGCCGAGGGCACTGTACCGGAAGACAGCTTTCGCTACGACGGCCCCATACCACAAACCAAAGAAGCAGCTTTGGTGATGTTGGCTGACGTGGTAGAGGCGGCTGTACGGTCTCTTTCCGATCCCACGCCCGGTAAAATAGAAGGTCTGATTAGAAAAGTAATCAAGGATCGCTTGGATGATGGGCAGTTGGATCAAAGCGATTTGACCCTAAGGGACTTGGATCGGGCGGCAGCAGTCTTTGCCAAGGTTTTAACCGGTGTCTATCATCACCGGGTACCATATCCAGACAAGGAGAAAGGGATTTGAGCGAGGGGGCTGGCTGATATGCCTGTTGTAATCAGCGTAGATGGAAAAGACTTGGCAGTAGCTCCTAAGTGGCTGCAATTGCTCAAGCAGGCCGGGGAAGAAACACTAAAGCAGGAGGGAGCGGCCGAAGCTGAATTGAGTGTGTTGTTGGTGGATGACACCGGCATTCAGGAGCTAAACAGAATCTGGCGCGGGATCAACGCCCCCACCGATGTGCTGTCGTTTGCTTTGCGCGAGGGGGATGATCATCTACCCCTACCGGTAGACCAAGAACTGCTGGGAGATGTGGTGATTTCAGTCGAGCGGGCTGTGCTGCAGGCTAAAGAGTATGGTAACAGTGCCGAACGGGAGCTGGCTTTTCTTCTCACCCACGGCATATTACATCTACTGGGTTATGATCATCAGACGCGCATCGAGGAGGAACGAATGCGAACCAGACAGGAAGCGATTCTGACTGCCTTAGGGTTAAGTCGTTAAGGAAGAGGTGGCTCAAGTGGCTCGCCGCCCTTTTTCGGAAAGCCTGCGTTTTGCCTGGGCCGGTTTATGCTGGGCCTGGCAGACCCAGGGCAATATTCGCCGACATAGTGTAGCCGCAGTGGCGGTTTTGCTATTGACCCATGTATTAGCGCTTACTTTTATCGAGCGGGCACTGATTGTATTGACTATTGCCTTGGTAATCACGGCTGAACTTATTAATACTGCTATCGAAGCAGTGATCGATCTGCATGAGCCGTGCTACCACCCCCTGGCCAAGCGGGCCAAGGACGTAGCTGCAGCCGCTGTATTGGTAACGGCCATGGCTGCGGTCGCTACGGGCGTTTTTTTGTTTGGCCCCCGGTTGCTTCAGTTTTTTTCCTGTCGGTAGCTTGTTTCGAACCAGGGGCTATGGCATACTTAAAGGCGGACTGGGAACAGATCAGCTCCAGGGTGGAGAGATAAAACCCTTAGACTCTGACAAGATAGAGACTAGATCCGGACCGGGATGAGAGGGGAAGGTGAGCTCGGTGCCGAAGGTGGCCGATCAGAAAGTAGTGCGCTCTTCAGAGAGAGCTTCATTATCACTTAAGATTTTAGTAGTTCTAGTATTGATGTTACTTATTGTCAACAGCGTGGTGCTGGGGATACTCACAGGCTATCTAAAATTACCCCACCAAGCGCTGCCGCTTGAGGTAGCGAAGAATGCCGGTAAGCTGTTGGTAGATTACAGCCAACGAATAGCACGAGACTTGGGAGTGGAACAGAATCAGGCGGTACGGGCGGCGTTGGCAAAGTTCGAATTTGAATTGGGGCAAGCCGGTAATCCGGAACAAGTGGCGCAGGTGATTCTGCGGTTTGGGCGAGAGACACAAGACATTATTCTAAGAGAACAAGAGAATTTGCATCGGGAAGAGCTATTATCTCTTATTCGCCAAGACCCACGGCTGCCCAACATGATGGGTGAAGCCACCATCACTATTACCAGAAGTGAAGAAAAGGGGTTGGAGATAGACGATCCGGCTCGGTTGTTGTCACCGGAAACTAAAGAGCGGCTGAAAGACAGTAAGTCGCTAGCCCTACCGGGGCAAGTGGTGGAAGTGAAGGTGGTGGACGGACGGGCCAGTTTGGTTACACCAGTGTCGGTGTTAGAGCGCCTGAAACACGCCGAAAAAGAAGTTGATGCCCTGCGGGCCAGATTGCAAGAAATTAAGGCCAGTGCCGGTTTGGCTCCGTTTAGCGGTAGTGGCATCATCATTCGTTTATATGATGCTGAAGGGAGTGCCGGTATCGGCGAGATTGTGCACGACTTTGATGTGCGCGATATTGTGAACGAGCTGTTTGCCGCCGGGGCCACCGGGGTAGCAATCAACAGCCAGCGGCTGGTTACCACTTCATCAATCCGCTGTGCTGGTCCGGTGATCTTGGTTAACCAAAAACCGATTGCTGTTAATCCGGTAACTATATATGCTCTGGGAGATTCCGAAGTGTTAGATAGCAGCTTGGACTTGATTCGAGCTCAGTTCAAGGCTTCCGGTATTCGCTTGGAGGTTGAGCAGGCAACCGATATTGCTTTGCCGGCGTATGAAGAAAGTAGCATTGTGGGGGGATAGACGGTGCCGCGGAAAAAGAAATGGTTTGCTTTGAGTGTGGCTCTGGTGCTAGTGTTGTCACTGGGCGTTGGTTGCCGGCGCCAACCGACTCCACCGGGAGAACCGAACGAGGAAAGCGATGGCCAGGAAGAAACACCAGGCGAGACAGAGGAGCAATTCTTTTGTCCGTTGGACGGCCTTCCTGTTACCGACCCGGAATTAGTTGAGCGGCGTCCGTTGGCAGTGATGATAGGCAATATCCCGGGACTGGCAGAGCCTTCAGGCCTGGATAAAGCCTGTCTTGTGTTTGAGATCCTCACTGAAGGCGGAATTACCCGTTTGATGCCAGTGTTCTTACATCAGGACGCGCCGCTGCTGGGATCGGTGCGCAGTGCCCGGCACTATTTCTTGGACAAAGCACTGGAGTTCAATGCTGCTTACAGCCATTGTGGCTATAGCCCGCAAGCCAAGCAGGATATTAGCAGTCTAAAAGTGATATCGCTGAATGAGTTTTACCTGCCCCAGGTGTACTGGCGCGTCCGGACGAAAAAGGAGCCTCATAATGTCTATACTAGCACCGAGCGCCTGTTTGCCGAGCTGGAACGCCGCGGTTTGCTAACCGCTCCCTCACCGGTACAGTTCAGTTTTTACGATGATAACTGTCAGCCTCTGGGACCCGGAGCAAAGAAGGCCGCTTTGCGTTTTTCGCCTAACTATGTGGTAGAATATAGGTGGGACGAAGCTGCCGGCGGGTATGCCCGGTTTGTAAACGGCAAACCCCAACAAGATGAAAACAGTGGGCAGCAATTGGTAGCCAAGAACGTATTGGTGCAATTTGTGGATGGTACCAAGGTGTTGGATGCGGAAGGCCGGCTGGATATGAAACTGGTCGGGCAAGGCGGCGGTCGGATGTTTCAACAAGGTGTCACTTACGAGCTGAATTGGTCTAAACGCAGCCGTACCGAACCCACCAGTTGGACAGACAAAAACGGTCAGAGCATCCGGCTGATTAGGGGTCAAAGCTGGATTGAAGTATTACCGCATGGAGCAGAGGTAACTTGGGAGTAGTGGCAAGGGGGAAAAATAGGTGAACCAGAAGGAGCAGGAATTAGTGACGGCGGCCCGGGCAGCGCGGGAGCAGGCCTATGCTCCCTATTCCAACTACCGGGTAGGGGCAGCCCTGCGGACGGCTTCAGGGGCAATATTTACCGGCTGCAATATTGAGAATGCCGCTTATGGGGCCACAGTTTGTGCCGAGCAGGTGGCAGTGTTTAAGGCCGTTTCCGCCGGGGAAAGAGACTTTGTGGCCTTGGCGGTGGCGGCCTCAGGAGAAGATGTGGCTTCTCCCTGTGGCACTTGTCGCCAAGTGTTAGCGGAGTTTGTGCCCGATCTTATCCTGTACTTAACCGGAAGCAGTGGAGCGGTAGAAACAGCTACACTCAAGGAATTATTACCCCGAGCCTTCGGGCCGGCCCATTTGACGGAGGATAGCACATGAGCGAGTATCGGAGTGGCTTTGTAACTTTAGTGGGGCGTCCAAATGTGGGTAAATCTACGCTGCTTAACGGCTTGGTGGGGGAGAAAATCGCCATAGTAACTGACAAACCTCAAACCACCCGGAACCGTATTCAGGGGATTTACACCGATGAGAAGCGTCAAATTGTCTTCGTTGATACGCCTGGTATACACCGGCCACGGAACCGATTAGGGTCCTATATGGTTAAGGTGGCCCAGGGGGCTCTGACCGGAGTGGATGTGGTAGTTCATGTGGTGGATGGCAGGGCGCCGATTGGCCCTGGCGATCGCTATATTGCCTCATGCTTTTCCGATCTTCATCTGCCGGTACTGCAGGCGGTAAACAAAGTAGATGTCTTGAAGCGCGAACAAACGATCCTGGCGTTAGATAATTATTCCCAACTGGCCAACTACACGGAGATCGTACCGATTTCGGCCTTAAAGGGAAAGAATTTGCCGTTACTGCTGGAGATAATATCCAAATACCTTCCGGCGGGACCGCAGTTTTATCCGGAGGACATGGTTACCGATCAGCCAGAGCGCTTCGCCGTGGCTGAGCTTATCCGGGAGCAAGTGTTACACCTTACCTGGGATGAAGTTCCCCATTCCGTGGCGGTCCTGATCGAAGAAATGGCAGATCGGCAAGAAAAGGCGCCGTTTTATATTAGAGCTACAGTGTTAGTAGAAAGAGAATCTCAAAAAGGAATTATAATCGGACAAGGGGGGCGGCAGCTAAAGGCGATTGGACAGAGGGCCCGAAAGGGCATTGAGGAACTGCTGGGACGACAAGTGTATCTGGATCTTTGGGTCAAGGTCAAAGAAGAATGGCGTGATCGGGAAGAGTCGCTGCATGAGCTGGGATATTTCGATCGATAATAAGGAGAGTCCGAACATTGTCTTTATATAATCTAGAAGCGGTGGTGATCCGGAGCCGAAATCTGGGTGAGGCCGATCGCTTGGTGACGTTGTACTCTCGCCAACACGGCAAGGTGCGCGCAGTGGCTCGAGGAGCACGGCGCCCGCGTAACCGCCTGCGCGCTGGGGTCGAACTCTTTACTCATGGCGACTATTTGTTGTTTGCCAATAAAGGGCTGGACAATATCAGCCAGTGTGAAATTGTGGAGTCCTTTCGTCAGATCCGGGAGGACTTGGTTAAGGCTGCAGCCGGAGCTTATGTATTGGAATTATTGGACGTCCTGACGGAAGAAGGAGAGCCCAAGGGAGACTTGTTTCCGTATTTACTGGCAGTGTTGCAGGCTTTATCCATGGGTGAGGATTTAGAGCTTGTTTTGCGGGCAGTGGAAGTAGGCTTGTTGGCCCGACTGGGATATGGGCCGGAGCTTAGAGCATGTGTCAATTGTGGTGGACCGTTAGAAGAGGGGACGGGCTTCAGTGTGCTTCATGGTGGTGCCCTATGCGGTCGGTGCCGCTGCAGTGACCCCGATGCCTTTACGGTTACTCCGGGCACTTTAGCCACCCTCAACTATTTGCTCAAGACACCGTTTGATCGGGCAACAAAGTTGCGCGTTTCCCCCCTGATGCGAACTGAGCTCAAGGATACTACTGTCAGCCTCATCAGGGCGCAACTGGGACGGGATGTGAAGGCCGCCGCCTTTCTGGCTCTGGTGAAAGAGACCACCAGCAAAAGTTGACAGGCCTGTTGGGATTTGCTACATTATCCATTAGTGTGAGCTACGGTGAAGGGAACCGGCACTGACGGCGCTAAGAGAGAGCGGGGGAGGCGAGAACCCGCAAGCGAGACGGTGGCCGAGGGGGATCCGAGCTTTATTTTTTTATCAGTAACGTTAAGGAGGGCTGGTCGTGAACTTCCAGGAGATCATTCTTAGACTGCAAGAATTCTGGGCGGGACTCGGCTGCGTATTGCAGCAACCGTACGATGTTGAAGTGGGTGCCGGTACCATGAACCCGGCCACTTTCCTGCGGGCCTTGGGCCCCGAACCGTGGAACGTGGCTTATGTGGAGCCTTCCCGGCGGCCTAACGATGGCCGCTATGGCGAGAATCCTAACCGTCTCTACCAACACCACCAGTTTCAAGTGATTATGAAGCCTTCGCCCGATGATATTCAGGAGCTTTATCTGAAAAGCCTGGCAGCATTAGGGCTAAATCCCTTGGAACATGATATCCGCTTTGTTGAGGACAACTGGGAATCACCGACGCTTGGTGCCTGGGGCATGGGCTGGGAAGTATGGCTCGACGGCATGGAGATTACCCAATTTACTTATTTCCAACAGATAGGCGGCTTGGATGCGCGTCCGGTATCAGTGGAGATCACCTATGGCTTGGAACGGATTGCCATGTTTATCCAAGAAAAGGATAACGTCTTTGATGTGATCTGGGTGGACGACATTACCTATGGGGATATTTTCTATCAGTTCGAGGTGGAGCATTCCTACTACAACTTTGAGGAGTCTGATCCCAAAACGTTGTTTATGCTCTTTGATTCCTATGAGCGCATTGCAGCTCGCTTACTGGCTAAAGACCTTGTCTTGCCAGCTTACGACTACATTCTCAAGTGCTCGCATACATTCAACCTGCTGGATGCCCGGGGAGCCATCAGTGTGACTGAACGTACCGCCTATATAGGCCGGGTGCGGGTGTTAGCGCGGCAATGTGCTCATGCTTATGTGGCTAAACGGGAACAGCTGGGCTTCCCCCTGCTCCCGCGAAAGGAGGCGGCAGTATGAGCCGAGATCTGGTGGTTGAAATTGGGTGCGAAGAGATACCGGCCCGTCTGATGCCGGAGACGCTGGCTCGACTGAAAGAATTGGCTGAGGACATGTTAGCGGATAAGCGGCTGAGCTTCACTGAAGTGAAGACAGTTGGGACCCCGCGGCGCCTGGTGCTGGTGGCGCGAGACCTGGCTGAAGAAACGGCGGCACGAGTAACTGAAGTAAAAGGGCCACCGGCTAAGGCGGCCTATGATGCCTCCGGCCAACCAACCCGGGCGGCGGAAGGGTTTGCTCGAAGCCAAGGGGTAGAACTTTCGGCACTGGTTGTGCGTACAGTAGACGGGGGCCAGTATGTTTTTGCCACCAAAAGCGAACAGGGACGCCCGGCCCAACAGGTCTTAGCCCGGGAATTGCCGGCCCTGATCCGCAGCTTGTCCTTTCCCCGACCCATGCGTTGGGGCAACCGAGAACTCAAATTCGTCCGTCCTATTCGGTGGCTGCTGGCCCTGTTTGGTTCTGAGCCGGTGGAGTTTGAATTGGATGGTATCAAGAGCGATTGCTATACTTACGGCCATCGGTTTTTGGCTCCCGGACCGTTTCTAGTAGCGAACACAGAAGATTATTTTAATTGTCTGGAAAAAGGATATGTAGTCCTGGTTCCCGAAGAACGTAAGAGTGTGATCCGAACACAGGGAGATGAACTGGCCCAAAAAGTGAATGGACGGGTTCTGTGGACGGAAGACCTGCTTACAGAGGTAATGTTTTTGGTAGAATACCCTACCGCCCTTATGGGTTCGTTTGCTCCTGAATACCTAACCCTACCGTCCGATGCCGTTGTGACCCCCATGAAGGATCACCAGCGCTATTTTCCGGTGGTTAATCCGGAAGGAGACCTGCTACCTTACTTTATCGCTGTTCGAAACGGCACTTTTGATCATTTGGATCTTGTACGAGCAGGCAACGAAAAAGTGCTACGGGCTCGACTGGCTGATGCGCGCTTTTTCTTCCAAGAAGATCAGAAAACAGCCTTAGCCGACCGGGTAGAGAGATTAAGACAGATTGTTTTTCAGGAGGATTTGGGTACCCTATATGACAAGAGCCAGCGGCTGATGTCTTTAGTTCGATTCTTAGCCAAACAGGTAAGGCTAGATGAAACGAGCACTTCGTTTGTGGAGCGGGCTGCTTATTTGGCCAAAACTGATCTGACTACTAACATGGTGAACGAATTTCCTGAGCTGCAGGGTGTGATGGGACGGGAATATGCTCTGCTGTCGGGGGAGCATGCAGTGGTGGCTCAGGCCATTGCCGAACAATATTTACCGCGGTTCGCCGGCGATGAACTTCCGGCTACTTTGAGCGGCGCTTTACTGGCACTTAGCGACAAGATCGATACCATCGTCGGCTGTTTTGGCCGCGGCCTGATTCCAACTGGCTCCGAAGATCCTTACGGCCTGCGGCGGCTGGGCACCGGTTCGGTCAACATTACTCTGGATCAGGAACTAGATGTATCTCTGGCCGAACTGGTGAGCCGAGCCACGGCCTCATACGAAGAGCAGAAGCTTATGCCTCGCCCGGCCAGCGAAGTGACGGTTGAGGTTGATGAATTTCTTACCCAGAGGTTGCGTATAGTCTTAGAAGATAAGAACTTGCGCTACGATGTGGCGGACGCTGTCCTGGCGGTGCTACCGCATCACCCCAGCCAATCTTATCGTCGAGCGGAGCTCATTACCCGACTAAGAAAGGAACCGTTTTTTGCCGATATGCTCCAGGCGTTTATCAGGGTGGGTAATTTGGCTCGGCAGGCTGGGGAAGAGGAGCTCTGTCCGGAATTGCTGACGGAATCGGCTGAGATCGATTTGTATAAGCACTACGCAGGGCTTAGAGCCGAGGTACCGAAGCTGCTAAAGCAGGATCGCGGCCGGGAAGCTATTGAACAGTTGTCCACTTTAGCGCTGCCGGTAGATCGTTTCTTTACCGATGTGCTGGTTATGGTGGAGGATCAGAAAGTCCGTGCCAATCGGTTGGCTCTACTCAGACAGGTTCGCGACTTAGCATTGTCCGTGGCTGATTTCAGCCGGTTGGTGCCTGAAACCTAAGAAAAGATAGTACCCTGGGCGGAAAAAAAGAGGATTTTTTCTGCACAGGGAGAATTATCCACTGTAATGGTTCGAATTACCAGGCCGGGAACAGCCATAAAACGGTAAGGGGGAGGGTGATGCGTCATTCAACTGACGGCACGACAAAAGCATATAGTGGCTATCGTGAAATCCGAGGGCCCGATTACCGGCGAGGAAGTAGCCAACCGCCTGGAAGTGACCCGAGCCACCTTACGTCCTGACCTTACCATTCTCACCATGGCCGGCATCTTAGAAGCAAAACCTCGGGTAGGTTATACCTACATAGGTGAGGGAGAGGTAGAAGCTCTATCTTATCTTAAGGAGCTCACAGTTGGGGATGTGAAGGCAGCACCGCTGGTAGTCTCTGTTGGTACTACAGCTTACGATGCTTTGGTTACTATGATGCTTGAGGATCAGGGAACGGTGTTTGTGGTGGATGAAGAAGGCTTCTTAGCCGGTGTTGTTTCCCGTCGGGATCTGCTTCGCTTAAGCTTGGGCCGGACGGATCTTAATAATGTCCCGGTGGGACTTATTATGACCCGCGTGTCCCAAGTTATCACTGTAACCCCGGAAGAGAGTGTTTTTACTGCGGCTCAAAGACTCACTGTTTACCGGGTAGAAGTTCTGCCAGTGGTACGTCCAACCGGTGACACCGGTGAGAAGCAAGAGTTACTTGGCCGCATTTCCAGAAGCACCATCACCAAGTTGTTTTCGGAGCTTGGTGAAAAGATCAGTTAGGGGGGGATGACGTATCAAAGAAGAGCGCCCAGTGGTTTTCATCCTCTCGGATTCGCTGGGAGAGACGGCCGAATTGGTGGTAAGGGCGGCTGTAAGCCAATTTGAAGGTTCACCGCCGGCAAAAGTGCGCCGGATACCGTTCGTGGCCGAACCGACCCATGTGGAAGAAGTGCTCCGTGAGGCTGAGGGGATGAACTGTATTTTGGTTTATACTTTTGTCCTGCCGGAGCTGCGTCAGGCAGTGGCTGAAGGAGCGAAAAAACGCGGGCTTACAGCAGTGGATGTGATGGGTCCTGTATTGGGAGCCCTGGGCGAAATCATGCCTGGGCCGCCCAAGCTGGAGGCGGGCTTGATGCATCGCTTGGACGAAGATTATTTTGAGCGCATAGAAGCGGTAGAATTTGCGGTGCGGTTTGATGACGGCAAGGATTTTCGCGGTTTTGCTTGGGCCGATGTTGTGCTTATAGGTATTTCCCGGACTTCCAAAACCCCGTTGTCTCTGTACCTGGCCAATCAAAAAATCAAAGCAGCTAATGTTCCTTTAGTCTCAGGCATATCACCACCGGAAGAACTGTTTGCGCTTCCGCCGAACAAAATCATCGGTCTGACAGTGTCGGCGGACAAATTGGTGGAAATCAGGCAGGAGCGGCTCCGAACCATGGGGTTGGAAGTGAATGCGGACTATGCCAGTCCGGACCGAATTGCGCAAGAAGTTGCTTTTGCTGAAGAAGTTATGGCAAAACTAGGCTGCCCGGTCCTGGATGTTACCAACATGGCTGTGGAAGAAGTCGCGACTAAGATTATGCAATTAATCAACAAGGGGGAAATCCTATGACCAAGTTTGTCTATACTTTTGCCGAAGGCAACGCTGGGATGAAAAACCTATTAGGGGGCAAAGGAGCAAACCTGGCTGAGATGACCGGAATCAGACTTCCTGTTCCGCCGGGTATCATTGTAACCACCGAAGCGTGCATTACTTTTTATCGTCAGGGTGGTCAGCTTCCCGAGGGCTTAGAAGACCAGATCCGGCACGGCATTCGGTATCTGGAACAAGTCATGGGGAAGAAATTTGGAGACGTAGCCGATCCCTTGTTGGTGTCAGTGCGTTCCGGAGCCCCGGTATCTATGCCGGGTATGATGGATACGATTTTGAACCTTGGCCTTACCGATGCCAGTGTAGAAGGCCTGGCAGAAAGAACGGGGAATGAACGGTTTGCCTATGATTGCTACCGCCGGTTTATCCAGATGTTTGGTAATGTGGCCATGAGGGTCCCCGGGGAGAAATTCGAGCAGGCTTTGGCCGACCTTAAGTCAGATCAAGGGGTTGATCTGGATACGGACCTTACCGCGGATGATCTGAAGGCTCTGGTGCAGGAGTTTAAGAACATCTATTCTGATCATGTGGGTGAGGCTTTCCCACAAGATCCCCACGCCCAGCTTCTGGCTGCTATCGAGGCGGTATTTGATTCTTGGAATAACGAGCGGGCCAAAGTATACCGTCGTCTCAATAAAATTCCCGATGATTTAGGTACGGCTGTGAACATCCAAACCATGGTTTTTGGCAATATGGGGCCAACGTCGGGCACAGGGGTGGCTTTTACCCGTAACCCGGCCACCGGCGAAAACGTACTTTACGGGGAATATCTAATGAATGCCCAAGGGGAAGATGTGGTGGCCGGCATAAGGACGCCGGAGCCGATAGTCCATCTTAAAGATGAGCTGCCGGAAATCTATGCTGAGTTTCGGCGGGCAGCGGAGTTGCTGGAAGAGCATTACCGTGAACTGCAGGATATCGAATTCACTGTCCAGGAAGGAAAACTCTATATACTCCAGACTCGTTCGGGCAAACGTACGGCCGCGGCGGCAGTTAAGGTAGCGGTGGACCTGGTGCGGGAAGGTAAGATCTCTAAGGAGGAAGCACTACTTAGAGTAGATCCGGGCCAGCTGGTACAACTTATGCATCGGCGGATTGATCCTGACGCTGAGATTGAAGTGTTGGCCACCGGCTTACCGGCCTCTCCCGGAGCGGCTACTGGAAAAGTGGTTTTTACGGCAGATGAAGCCGAGATGCGAGGCAATAACGGCGAAGCAGTTATTTTGGTACGCACAGAAACTACCCCTGATGATATTCACGGCTTGATCCCGGCGCGAGGGGTGCTCACCAGTCGGGGCGGCATGACCAGCCATGCGGCGGTGGTTGCTCGCGGCATGGGCAAACCGGCCGTTTGTGGCTGTGAAACCATCAAGATCGATGCTGAGAAGGAACTGTTTATTGTTGACGGCAAAACCGTCAGGAAAGACGATCTCATAACTATTGACGGTGCCACCGGGCACGTTATTATGGGTGCCGCTCCTATGATTGAGCCGGAGCTTACCGGTGATTTTGAGACGATTCTCTCCTGGGCGGATGAAGTTCGAACTTTAGGCGTACGAGCAAACGCCGATTATCCACGCGATGCGATCCAGGCCCGGCAATTTGGTGCCGCCGGTATCGGACTCTGCCGGACCGAGCATATGTTTATGGAGCCGTTGCGCCTACCTATTGTTCAGGAAATGATCTTGGCCGATACGCCGGAGGGCCGGCGCGAGTCCCTGGCCAGGTTGCTTCCGATTCAAGAGGAGGATTTTTACGGTGTTCTGAAAGCCATGGCCGGGTATCCGGTGACTATTCGTTTGCTAGATCCGCCGCTACACGAGTTTTTACCCAAAGCGGAAGAGTTGTTGGTGGAAATCACTGAGCTTCGGGTTGCCCAGAAGGATCCGGCTCGTCTGGAAGAGTTGCAGGATCTGCTGCGGAAAGTCCGCTCATTGACTGAATTTAACCCTATGCTGGGCCATCGAGGCTGTCGGTTAGGGGTCAGCTTTCCCGATGTCTACGAGATGCAAGCCCGAGCTATTTTCGCCGCTGTAAGTCGGCTGGTCAAAGAAGGCGTAGAGGTTTATCCCGAGATCATGATTCCGCTGGTTGGTATTCCGGCCGAGCTGGAAATGATGCGGGCGCTTGTAGTTCGGGTGGCAGAAGAGATAATGCAGCGCGACGGTATTAAGTTCGATTACAAAGTGGGTACTATGATTGAACTGCCACGAGCTTGCTTAGTCGCTGACCGGATTGCTGAACAGGCCGATTTCTTTTCTTTTGGCACCAATGATTTAACTCAAACCACTTTTGGTTTTAGCCGCGACGATGCCGAAAGCAAATTCCTGCCGGTTTACCTGGAAAAGAAGGTTCTCCAAGAGAACCCCTTTGCTGTATTGGATGAAGAAGGAATGGGTCAGCTTATCACCACAGCAGTGGAAAAAGGGCGTTCAGTCAATCAACAGCTTCACATCGGTATTTGCGGTGAACATGGCGGGGATCCTGAATCCATCGATTTTTGTCACCGGGCCGGCTTTGATTATGTGAGCTGCTCTTCATTTAGGGTACCCATCGCCAGACTGGCAGCGGCACGAGCAGAGCTGCTGCACCGTAAGTAAAAGGCGGAGCAAAGCCCGCGCTGAGCGCGGGCTTTTCACACGGAGCCACCGAAGGGGGTAAGGGTGTGCTGATTCGAGAGGAGGCCGAGAGTCTCGAAGCCCAAGAATTGTCACCGTTGGCTCAACTGGCAGCCCAGAGTCGCGGACGAGCGCGGTCGGAAGAAGAATGCAGCGTGCGAACCGCTTTTCAGCGGGATCGAGATCGGATCATTCACTCCAAAGCTTTTCGACGGTTAAAGCACAAGACCCAAGTATTCATTTCTCCCGAAGGTGACCACTATCGTACGCGACTGACTCACACCTTGGAAGTGGCGCAAATAGCTCGGACCATCGCTCGAGCCCTGAGATTGAACGAGGATCTAACTGAAGCCATCGCCCTGGGACACGATCTGGGGCACACTCCGTTTGGCCACACAGGCGAGGAAGCACTGAATAACATCTTTCCCGGAGGTTTTCGCCATAATGAGCAAAGTTTAAGGGTGGTGGATGTGCTAGAAGGGAGCCGGGGCCTGAATCTAACCTTCGAAGTACGAGACGGAATCATAAGCCACACTGGTCCCCGCTGGGCAGCTACTTTAGAAGGCCAGATCGTGCGCTGGGCCGACCGCATCGCTTATATCAACCACGACATCGATGATGCACTCCGAGCCGGGATTATTACTCCCGGCGATCTGCCTCCGGAATTACTTCAAGCACTTGGGCACTCACATAGTCAACGCATTAATACCATGGTTAGCGATGTAATTAAGACCAGTAGGGACGGCAACCAGATTCAAATGAGCCCTGAGGTGGGTCGGACCACAGACAGATTGCGTCAGTTTTTGTTTGACCGGGTGTACATCGGTTCAGAGGCCAAGAGAGATGAGGCTAAGGCCAGGCATTTGGTAGAAGAGCTGTACGCTTACTTTCTAACCCACCCGGAGCAATTGCCTAAAGAGTATACCGAGGTGTCCGGTGGGAAAATGGAACGAGCAGCGTGCGATTACATTGCCGGCATGACCGACCGTTTCGCTAAGGGGGAGTTTCTGCGCCACTTCTTTCCCCGGTCCTTTGGTAACGGTTTGTATTGGGATTGACTGTCACCCCGACATATTCCCCTCCTGGAAGCCATAAGATGCTCTTAGATGAGATTAGAGGCGAAAGGGGGAGCGACGGTGAGACCGACTTGCAGTTACCGTATTTGTACTGCTCCCACGGGGCCAGCCGGTTCTCATTACCGTTGCCTGGCCGGGGAGGTGGAATTTGTGGCCGAGGATGACGGCAAAGGCTCGATTTGTGATGGCTGTCCGATACCGGGGCTGATGGCCGGAGAGCATTGCCTTTATTTAGAACCGGTGAAACGGTTTTTTCAAGGCAAAAACAGCGTGGTGGTGCTGCACTGTACCAAGTTAGACTTTATCCTGCCTGATCTAGATTACTGCCAACTGTGTTCCACCTATACTTGCTTCAACGGCCGTTAGAATATTTTCCCAGTACCACGGGCATAATTAACAAATGAAAATGCTTATCAAGAGGCCTGGGGACAAAAAGCAGGAAATCCTGCCTATCTGACGAACATAAGGAGACAGGTAGGTGGGAAGTAAGATGAATGGAAGGATATTTTCCCAGAGCTTTGTGGAAGAAGTACGCGCCGCCTCTGACATAGTGGCGGTAATCAGCGATTATGTGCGCTTAAAGAAAACAGGGCAGAACTTTGTTGGGCTCTGCCCGTTTCACAGCGAAGACACGCCGTCTTTTACTGTTAACCGCCAGCGGCAAATGTTCTATTGTTTTGGGTGTAATGTGGGCGGAGATGTGTTTGAGTTTATCAAAAGACGGGAAGCGATGGATTTTCCGGGAGCGGTGCGTCTGTTGGCCGAGCGAGCGCGGTTACCGCTGCCACAGCGCAGTCCAGCGGCGGAAAAGCGTGAACTGGAGCGCCAAGCTTTGTACTATGCCGGAGAGCTGGCTCAGCGGTACTACGAGTCCTGCCTCAAGCACCGGCAGTTAGGAGCTCAGCCCCGTGCGTATCTTGAGCGCCGCGGTATCAATGAAGATATAGCAACAAAGTTTGGCTTAGGTTTTGCCCCAGAGGACTGGGAGGGTGTACTTAGGTACCTCCAGCAACATGGAGTGGCGGCGAGTACAGCAGTAAAAGCCGGGCTGGCTATACCACGCCCGAAGGGGGATGGCGCCTACGACCGGTTTCGAGGTCGGCTGATGTTTCCGATCCGTGATTTTAGGGGTCGGGTGGTTGCTTTTGGGGGTAGAGTGGTGGGGCCCGGGGAACCAAAGTACCTGAATTCACCCGAGACTCCTATTTATAGCAAAGGCCGCTTGCTCTATGCCCTGGACCAGGCTCGTTCCGGCATTGAGCGGGAAGATGTAGTGCTGATTGTGGAAGGTTATTTAGACGTGTTAGCTTGCTACCAGTTCGACTTTGATTTTGCCGTAGCTTCCCTGGGAACAGCGCTGACCAAAGAGCAGCTGGAATTGCTGAAGCGCCTAACCACTAATGTGCTTATTGCCTATGATGCTGATACGGCCGGCCAGGCAGCCACAGTACGCGGGCTGGATTTGGCCCGTGACAGCGGGTGCCAAGTTCGTGTCTTGGCACTGCCGGCAGGTAAGGATCCGGACGATGTTATTCGTAGCGACGGAGCCCAAACCTTTGCTGCGCTGATAGATAACGCCCTGCCCATTCCCATGTATTATTTCCAACGCTTGCTAGAAAGACACGATACCAGCAATTTAGAAGGACGACTGGCTGTGGCCGAGGCCATGGTTCCTCACTTGGCAGGTATAGAAAACCTGGTGGAACGGGAAGAGTATACCAAAAAGGTGGCTCAAAGCCTGAATCTGGAACAACACCTGATCAAGACCCAAGTTCAGCAGTTGAGACGTGGCCAAGAAAGAGGCTCAAGGAGCCAGAAAACCGGGCCCAAGGCCAAACGGTCTTTGCTCCCGGCCGCGCATCGGGCCGAAATCGGTGCTTTGTTAGGTCTTGGCAGCTTGTTTCTTAATTGCCCTGAGACAAGGGTGACCATTGCCGAAAGCATCTCGAAAGACTGGCTGAGTAGCTTACCCCAGGCAGTAGTAATGAGAGCTATGCTGACGCTGTTCGAACAAGGTGGCAGCGATTTTTCTTTGTCCCGCCTCCAGGATCGGCTGCCAGATCAGGGCGCACGTGATGCTTTGGCCGAGCTGGCAGTTCAACCGGTGCCGGCTGGTGACGCGGCAGTTTTGATAGCTCATTTTGCTGATCGCCTCAAGCTTATGTGGGTGCAGAAAGAGATTGGATCTTTAAGGCGGGAAATTAATTCGGGGAAAAGAGCAGGGAAAAACGAAGATAGCGCGAATTTAATACGTAGGTTGGCTGATTTACACCACCAAGAAGTTCTACTTAAGCAACCGAGCCCAGGAAGGAATTCTAGGGACGGCTGGATGGAAGGGGGGACGAGACATGCCGAAAAAGGATGACATATTTGCTATTGAAGGTCTGTCTGAGCTCATGAAAAAAGGCAAGAAGACCGGCACCATCTCCTATGCCGAGATTATGGACGCTTTGCAAAACGTAGATCTGGACCCCGAACAGATCGACCGCGTCTACGGGGTGCTAGCCGAAGCTGGAATTGAAGTGAGTGACGAAGGCGGCAATGTCGAATCCCTGGTAGCAGAAGATGAACCGGAAGAGGAAGAAGAAGTAGAAGTAGATCTTTCGGTTCCTGAGGGTGTCGCCATCGACGACCCTGTGCGAATGTATTTAAAAGAAATTGGCCGGGTACCGCTGTTGACAGCAGAGGAAGAAGTTGAGCTGGCCAAGCGCATAGAGCAAGATGATATGGAGTCCAGGCGGCGTTTGGCCGAGGCCAATTTGCGTTTGGTAGTGAGTATTGCCAAGCGTTATGTGGGTCGCGGTATGCTGTTTCTGGATTTGATTCAAGAAGGGAATCTAGGCCTGTTGAAGGCGGTAGAGAAGTTTGACTACCGCAAGGGTTATAAGTTCAGTACCTATGCCACTTGGTGGATCCGTCAAGCCATTACCCGCGCCATTGCTGACCAGGCTCGAACTATCAGAATACCGGTGCATATGGTAGAGACAATTAACCGCTTGGTGCGAGTGCAGCGTCAGTTGTTGCAGGAGCTAGGGCGCGATCCTTTACCGGAAGAAATTGCCGAAGAGATGGGAATTAGTGTGGAACGGGTAAGGGAAATTATGAAAATTGCCCAAGAACCGGTTTCACTGGAGACACCAATCGGTGAAGAAGAAGATAGTCATCTGGGTGATTTCATTGAAGACCAAGAGGCGCCTTCGCCCGTCGATGCAGCTTCTTTCTCGCTCCTCAGGGAGCAACTGGAGGAAGTGTTGGAGACGCTTACGCCGCGCGAGAAGAAGGTGTTACGGCTTCGGTTCGGACTTGAAGATGGCCGAGCCCGCACCCTGGAGGAAGTAGGCCAAACCTTCGGCGTTACCCGGGAGCGTATCCGCCAGATTGAAGCTAAGGCCCTGCGTAAGCTTCGTCATCCCAGTCGCAGCAAGAAGCTGAAAGACTTTCTCGACTAAAGGCAGGTGAAGAACCCTGCCTTCTGTTTTCGGTCTTAAACCCCAGCTGCCGCCGCGACTACAAACCTTGGCCGATCTTGTCCCGTTCGGGACGGTGGTAGCTGATATTGGCACCGATCATGCGTATTTGCCTATACACCTGATACAAACAAGGCGGGCACCATGGTGTATTGCCACTGATGCCAGCCCTGGCAGTTTGACTAAAGCCCGGCAGGCAGTGGTAGCCGCCGGGCTGGAAGATAGAATTGACCTTCGATTAGGATCGGGTCTGACAGTGTTGGCCCCGGGAGAAGTTCAGGTGCTGGTTATTGCCGGGTTAGGTTCAAAAACCATAGCAGATATTATTGCCCTGGCACCGGAGGTGGCCGCTTCGGCCCAGGTTTTTTTGCTCCAGCCCATGACCAACCCGGGCGAACTGCGCCGGCGCTTACCGGAGCTAGGGCTAACCCTTACCGACGAGACGCTGGCAGTTGAGAGGGGACGCTTTTATGTGATTATGGCGGCCACTTCCGGGACGATGCCCACTTTTGCCGAGGAGTTACTGGAAATCGGACCCTACTTAGTCGCTAAACCGGACTTGCTGCTGCCAGCATATCTGGCTTTCAAGATCGGACAAGAGGAACAAGTGCGAGCTGAGGCTGAAAAAAGCGTTTCCGGTAAGGCACGCTGTGAGTTGGCCAGCCGTAGAATTCACGCTTGGAGGGAGATT
Source organism: Bacillota bacterium (assembly GCA_012837285.1). NCBI lineage: Bacteria > Bacillati > Bacillota > Bacillota bacterium. The sequence goes on along the minus strand of DURJ01000017.1, from coordinate 1,899 downwards.
CTACATGACTGTGAAAGCAAGTTACGTGATCAGCCTAATTGAAGAACTGGCTCCGAGCAATCTAGCCGAGGACTGGGATAATACAGGTTGGCAGGTAGGAGATAGCCAGGCCGAGGTGTCCACAGTAGCCGTGGCTTTGGACCCTTCCCCGGGGGCACTGGCCAAGGCCGAGCAATTGGGAGCGGAACTTTTGATCACTCATCATCCGCTGCTTTTTCAACCGTTAAAACATCTGCGGTTGGATTTGCCCACAGAAAATTTAGTGGCTCGGTTTCTTCAGGCCGGGGTAGGGGTCTTTTCGGCTCATACCAATTTAGACCATGCGCCCCAAGGAACGTCAGCTGTTCTGGCACAAAAATTGGGGCTGATGAATACGGAGATTCTTGTTCCCGGTAGGAGGCAAAAGCTGTATAAATTAGTAACTTTTGTTCCGCCGTCACACGTGGAAAATGTCCGCCGAGCGTTAGCGGCCGTCGGAGCCGGTTGGATCGGTAACTATAGCCACTGCACTTTTCAGACAGCTGGAACCGGTACATTTTTGCCCCGCAAGGGTACCAGCCCTTACATCGGTGAGGCTGGGAAGCTGGAATATGTGGACGAATTGCGCCTGGAAACAATAGTGTCGGAGGAGCGGCTCGGAGCAGCTGTTAGCCGGCTGTTATCGGCTCACCCCTATGAAGAAGTGGCTTACGATGTATATTCTCTGGCTCGGGAAGGGAAGCTTTACGGTCTGGGGCGCGTGGGGGAATTGCCCCAGAGCTTACCCTTGGCTGAGTTTGCCCACCGGGTCAAGGCAACCCTGGCTTTGGCGGCAGTGACAGTTGTGGGGGATGAGAACAAGAAGATCAAGAAAGTGGCTGTTTGTGGTGGCAGCGGCTCTTCCTTGGTTCGCCGGGCCAGATCCGTCGGAGCAGATGTACTTGTTACCGGTGACGTAAAATATCACGCCGCCCAGGAAGCGGATCTATTGGGCTTAGCTGTGATCGATGCCGGCCATGCCGGGACGGAGAATCCGGTGATTCTCATGCTGGCTGATTATTTAAGGACCAAGCTCAGGGATCACGGTGTAGTTGTGTATCCTTACACTGCAGCGGATATCTCCCGGACATTGTGATGCCGATCAGATTGCCGCTGTTTGCAGGTGTTAACTGGACATGGAGCCATTTTCAGCTTAGAGTGGGGTGAAGACCAACATGAAACTGATCCTTCATATTGACGGTGCTTCGCGCGGCAATCCGGGGCCGGCGGCAATAGGGGTTATAGTTACGGACGAGAATGGAACAGTACTAGCGGAGATAGGTGAATATATAGGTGAAACCACTAACAACGTGGCTGAGTACAAAGCATTGCTCCGAGGACTGAAGGAAGCAGACAGGCTGGGCGCTCAAGAAATATCTGTTTACAGCGATTCAGAACTCCTGGTTAAACAAATGGAGGGGGCTTACCGTGTAAGGCATCCTGGCCTAGTAACGCTTAATAACCAAGCCAGGAACATGATCCGAGTTTTCGCCCAGGTTACTCTTACCCACGTGCCCAGAGAACAAACCACTTCTGCCGACAAATTGGCCAATGAAGTACTGGATTTGAGGAAGCAAGAAACAGCTGCCACAACCAAAGCCACCGACAAGGGGGCAGAGATACGAGTTGTGAAGATGTCCCCCAAAGAGACAGAGATAGCTCCTTGGGGTTCCAGGTGGCAGTTACTATCTGTTCCACCGCTAGCCTTGCATCGACTGATGATCAATCCGGGCCAGAGGCTTCCTTATCAAGAGACCCCAGTGGATGTTGTGGCCCATGTTTTGTCGGGAAAGGGCCGCCTAACGGCAGGCGGTGCTGAGTTCGCCCTCGAGACAGGTGATAGCGTATTTATTTCCAAGAGCGCTACCGGGGTGGTGGAGG
>DURJ01000016.1 GCA_012837285.1 Bacillota bacterium | reverse complement strand
GCTTAAGCTCTTAAGGAGAGATAGCCATGGTTCAGAAGGATCTTCCTGACCAAGCTGTAGGGAGCTTTTACCGGCTGTTGGCCTGGCAGACGGTGCTGCTGATAGTGTTAGGTTGGTTTAACTTTCGGCTGGCGTTATTAGGAGCGGCCATCACAGCCGGTCTGGCCTGGTACGAACTTAAGTACAAAGGCTTACATTCGCCCCCGGCATCTGCGCCTGATGTGGCCGGACAGGGTGAAGGCATAGCCAGAAAAGCCTTGCTACGGTCCCCTGTTCCTACCGCCTTGGTGAACAGAAAAGGCCGCTTGCTCCTGGCCAGCAAGTCTTTTGCCGCCCTCTTTCCAGGGATCCAGCGCGGCCGCAAATTGCCGGATGTGTTGTCACCGCTGTTGGAAAGCGAGAGCGAGCTGCCCCTAGAGCTAAACCAAGCCCAGTATCGGGCTGTCCGGGAAGAATACGATACCTTCAGCGGGCCGGTTCGGGCTGTATACCTAATCGATGAGCAGGAAGTAGGGCGTCTGCAGGCGGCTATACAAGAACAAGCCCCGGTGTTGGGGCTCTTGCAGGTGGATAATTACGAAGAGGTTCTGGCCGGAACGCCCGAATCGCAGCGACCGCTGCTGAAGGCGGCCATCGACAAACTCCTTACCGATTGGGCTCAAAGCACCGATGCTTATCTGCACCGCTACGCCGAAGACCGGTACATATTAGTGTTGACCGGGCGGGGGCTGGCCCTCCGTCAAGAAGACAAGTTTGCCTTACTGGATCGGGTTAAAGAAATTGGTTTCGGTAACCCCATCCCGGTAACCTTCAGTATCGGGCTCGGTACCGGTGTTGACAGCTTAGTGGAGCTGTCGAGCTTTGCCCGGCTGGCACTGGACTTGGCCTTGGGTCGCGGCGGCGACCAAGTGGTTATTAAGACAGCGAAAGATTTCACCTATTACGGCGGCAAGAGCATGGCTCCCGAGAAGCGTACTAAAGTGCGGGCCCGCGTTATCGCGCAGGCACTGCGGGAGCTGATCGCCGGGGCCGACCGGGTGGTGGCTATGGGACATGCCAGTGCCGATCCGGATAGCCTGGGGGCAGCGGTGGCTTTGGCCCGCGCGGCACGCGACTTGGGCAAACCGGGCTATGTAGTGCTGGAGGAGGTTACACCTTCGATCGAAATAGTGTACAACTACTTACATGAACACGACACCTATCAGGAAATCTTTGTGGAACCCGGGGCGGCGGTGCGGTTAGTTTCAGCAGAGACTATACTCCTAGTGGTGGACACTCACAAACCTTCCCTGGTGGTAGCACCGCGCCTGCTCACACGCACCCGTAAGATTGTGGTCATCGATCATCACCGCCGGGCCGAAGAGTTCATTGCCGATCCGACTTTAATCTACCTGGAGAACTATGCCTCATCCACCTCGGAGCTGGTAACAGAGATACTGCAGTATCTTGACGGGGTGCAGCTCACTTCCTTAGAAGCCACGGCACTCCTGGCCGGGATCACCGTGGATACGAAGAATTTTGCTTTTCAGACCGGTGTGCGTACGTTTGAGGCTGCCGCTTATCTGAGAAGAAGCGGTGCCGATGCCCGCCTGATCCAGAAGCTGTTCCGGGACGATTGGGGTTCTTTTGTCCGGCGGGCTCAGGTGATAAAATCCACGGCCCTGTTGGCAGGAGGCCTGGCAGTAGCGGAAATCAGCGACGGCGCCCGGGACAGCCAGCTATTGGCGGCCCAGGTAGCCAATGAACTGCTGAACATTGAAGAAGTTAAGGCTTCTTTTGTCATCTACCCGTTCAAAGACGGAGCGGCGGTAAGCGCCAGGTCTTTAGGGGATGTTAATGTGCAGGTGCTGATGGAAAAACTAGGTGGCGGCGGGCACCTAAATATTGCCGGGGCTCAGCTTAAAGGCTTGTCCTTGGCCTCGGCCCGGGAGAAACTGGATCAGGTATTAAACGCTTATCTTACAGAGGAAGGTGAAACCGAATGAAAGTGATCTTGGAGCAAGATGTACCGCGGTTAGGTAAGCAGGGCGATCTGGTTGAGGTGAACCCTGGCTATGCCCGTAATTACTTATTCCCGCGTCGGTTAGCCAAGGAGGCCACCGCCGGCAGCTTAAAAGAAGTGCAGCGACAGCGCAAGGTGCAAGCGTCCAAAGAAGCCCGAGCCGAGGAAGAGGCCCGTGCTCTGGCCGAGAGGCTCTCAGGGCAGACTGTGGTTATCACCGCTCGGGCCGGGGAAGGGGGGCGTCTTTTTGGCTCGGTCACTAATCAGGATATTGCCGATGCTATTAAGAAACAGCTGCGGGTGAGCATAGATAAGAGGCGGATCGAACTGAAAGAACCCCTGAAAGCCCTGGGTGAACACAGCGTGACCGTTCGGTTGTTTACCGATGTAACCGGTGAGCTCACGGTCCGGGTGGTGCCGGAATAGGCCCAGAGGGAAGCCCCCTGACCTACCTTCAAGGGTTGGAGCTGGAAAGGATTCCGAGGGAGAGAAGAGACCATGGCCCTTAGTGTGACTGACCGTATCCCACCTTGCAATGTCGAGGCAGAGCAATCGGTGCTCGGTTCGATGCTCCTTGACGCTCAAGCGGTGATCACGGCGGCAGAAATTCTGCGGGGAGAGGATTTCTACCAGGATAACCACCGGCATATTTATGAGACCATGTTAGATTTGGTCAATCGTGGCGTTGCCTGTGACTTGGTCACAGTGAGCGAAGCCTTAAATCAGACTGGCAAACTGGAACCGGTGGGCGGGATCGGCTATTTGTCCGATCTAGCCTCAGCGGTACCTAGCACGGCCAACGTGGAGCATTATGCCCGCATTGTGAGCGAAAAATCCCTGTTGCGCCAACTAATATGCGAGGCCAACCGGATTATTGAACATAGCTACGCTGCCGAAGATGATGCCACGGCCATCTTAGATCAGGCCGAAACAGCTATTTTAGAAGTGGCTCAGCGACGCGGCGGGCAAGATTTTCTGCCTATCCGCGATGCCCTAATCGAAGTCTTCGACCGGATTGAATACCTGTATCAAAACCAGGGAATCATTCCGGGAATTCCTACCGGTTTTCGGGATCTAGATCGCCTTACCAGCGGCCTGCAACCAGCCGATTTTATTGTGGTGGCCGCCCGTCCGTCCATGGGCAAAACCAGTCTGTGCCTGAACATTGCCCAACATGTAGCAGTTAACCAGGGAAAGCCAGTGGCCCTGTTCAGTTTAGAGATGTCCAAGGAGCAATTGGTACAGCGGTTGTTGTCCGCCGAGGCGCGCATCCCCGGTCAGAAGCTTAGAACCGGCGATTTAGACGAAGAGGATTGGCCCCGGTTGGTGGCGGCCATGGGCCGCCTGTCCGAGGTGCCTATTTTTATCGATGACAGTCCGGTGCTCACCGCCATGGATATCAGAGCCAAAACCCGGCGCTTGGTGCAAGAACAGGGTCCGGGGCTGGTAATTGTGGACTATTTGCAGCTCATTGCCGGCCATGGCCGGAGTAGCGACAGCCGGCAGCAGGAGATCTCGGACATATCGCGTTCGCTCAAGGCGCTGGCTCGGGAAGTGAAGTGCCCGGTGGTGGCCCTGTCCCAGTTATCCCGGGCGGTGGAACAGCGACAGAACAAACGTCCGGTGCTGTCCGATTTAAGGGAATCCGGTGCCATCGAGCAGGACGCTGATTTGGTAGCTTTTATATACCGGGACGAATACTACAACCCTGATTCCGACCGGAAAGGCATTGCCGAAGTTATTGTGGCCAAGCAACGGAACGGCCCCACCGGCGATGTAAGACTAGCCTTCTTGCAGGACTACACTATGTTCCACGATCTGGCCTTCGACCCGGTACCATAGATAGACAGGAGTTCCAAGACTTCAAGTAGAAGTATTTTAGAGACCAATACAGTGGCTTTACCGGGTGCTGCCTAAAGAGGTGATGCTCATGGAAGAGCTGGAGAAGAAAACAGTGCAGCTTATTTCCCGGTTGGTGGAAGAAAAGCTGGGGCGGCTTAGTCCCCTGTGGTATGAGCGGCTATATAGCCTTCCAGCCGAAGCCAAGAGCAAGCGGGATTTGAAGATACTCGCGCTGGCAATTCACTATGCCATGCTGCGCGATGTGCGTTCAGTACGTTATATAGAAAACTTGTTTTTCAACTGGCAGGAATATGGTGTGCCCCGCTGGGTACTAAAACGACTGGCGGCCGCCGATCCCCCGGTGGGAGAGGAGCTACTTAAGGAGTTTGGTTATCATGGAGAAACTGACCGGCCTTTTGACATCCGCGCTGACGAATACTACCGCTTCTACCGACGTTCTACCTTGGGAGACGAATAAGGAGGACATTCTGGCCCGGGTGGAGCAGATTAAGCGGGAACGATGGGCCATGCAGTCCGGTGAGATCCCTGATCCGCGTCCGGGGCACTATGTCCGCTTTGAAGCCGGGAGAGACAGCTACTGGCGGTTTTATTCGCCGGGCAGCTACTATTGCCAGCGCTGCCTAGATCTGGAGAAAATCTATCAAGAGCAAGACGGGGCTATCACAGTTGCCCCTTGTGCCTGTGTGGAAACAAGACGTCAGGAGGCCAGAAAAAAACAACTGAAAAAAAGACTGGCCGCCACCGGCCTGAGGAAGAAATTCCGCAGCCGTACTTTCGAGAACTTTACCGTGACTAAACTCAATCGTCCGTCCTTTGAAGCAGCCCGATCTTATGCCCATAATTTTGCTGCTCACTGCCAAAGCGGCCGGAGTCTGTTCTTAGTGGGCGATACCGGACGCGGGAAGACGCATCTGGCCGCGGCGATCGTGCAAGACATAGTAAGCCAAGGCTACAAAGTGGCGTTTGTGGTTACCATGGAACTTCTAAGTGACATTCGGGCCACTTACCAGAGCGAGGCCAAGACGGAATGGCAAGTGCTGGAGCCGCTCAAAAACGTGGATTTGTTAGTACTGGACGATATTTCGGCCCTGGATCAATACTCCGACTGGGAAAAGGGTAAAATTTACGAACTCATCAATATGCGTTATGAAGCTGAGAAACCGCTGGTGGTTACTTGTAATAAGATGGTGGGTTGGGTGAAAGAACGATTAGGAGAAAAGGTAGTCGACCGCCTGCTGGAGATGTGCGGTGATTTGGTCCAGGTAGACGGGGAAAACTACCGGAAACGGATAGCCGACCGGGCGCGACGGCAAGACGACTGATTAGACTATGTGAGGAGTCACCATATGGGATATAGCCTGGATCGTCATCCTGGCGCACCTTACATTTGTATCCCTGGCGCACCTTACATTTGTCATTCCTAGCGCGCCTTAGATTTGTCATTCCTAGCGCACCTTACATTTGTATCCCTGGCGCGCCTTACATTTGTCATCCTGAGCGTAGCGAAGGATCTTGCGCAGCGAAGGATTTAAGTCCTTTCACCGCGTTCTGAGTACAAAAACATGGATTGGCTGGTTTTCAGACGGTATGTTGTGCTGTTGACGGCACAGATCTTCTGCCTCTAGGCTAAAGGGGTGATAAGGTGCAGCCGGAGTATGACGTAATCATAGTGGGAGCAGGGCCGGCGGGCATTTTTTCCGCCTTGGAACTGAGTTCAAAG
>DURJ01000015.1 GCA_012837285.1 Bacillota bacterium | reverse complement strand
TAGGCCCTTTAATGCGGGCGATGAAAAAACCGGTGGTAGAAAGGAGTGAGAGGCTTGAAATTAAACAAGATGGTGCGGTTTAGCAGTCTTTTTGTCTTGGCCCTTTTTCTCTGCGGGGCCGTATGCTCCCTCCCTCTTCAAGGGATGGGACACAACGGAAAGGTGGCTGTGATGGCCGATTCTAGGTGGAACTGGGCTAACGGCTGGCCGGAGACGGACTATTTGTCTGTCCTCAGAGAAACAGTCAGTGCGCTGGACTATTTGGGGTATCGGTATGACCTAATAAACGAGACCATAGCCCAGGATGCTCTGAATAGCTACGCTATGGTTATTTCCATTGCCGGTACCCAAGGGAAGAAAATCATAAGTTATTGTACGACCACCGGCCGCACAGCCTTTGTTTTGTATGATGTGGGTTCGGAACTTAGCAGCGGCGTTGGTATTGCCGCGGGCGAGTTCGTGCTTGAGGCCGAGGACTCTCCTCAGATAACAAATGAGGGCGTTCTGACCGCTGGCTTGGTGAGTGAATACGGTTCACTTCCTTTGTGGGGAGCTTATAATCATCGATTTAATCAAGATGCGAAGATATTGCTGACAAATTCGCGTGGACTGCCGGTGTTAGTGGAGCAAAAGGTGTCCGCGGGACGCTATGTTTTTCTGTTGACCAGGGCTTTGACTTGGAATGCTTATAGTTACCGGTTGATGGACAATGTGATTAGAGCAGCTATCGACTTATCGCGGATAGGCGGTGTGCCCTATGCCATGGATGTACCGGTGCTGTTTCAACTCGACGACTTCTCCGCAGGGTCGCTGTACTGGCAGGATTATGTAGATGTTACTAAAAAGCTGACGGTGGCCGCCATTATGAGTCAGGTGAACGGCAAAGAATTATTAACCATGAGGCAAGCAGGGGTAGAAGTTGTACCCCACGGATACAACCACGAAGATCTTTCTGCTTTGCCCTATCAACAGCAGACGGGAATTGTGACCCAGGCTGTACAAGTCTATCGAAAACATGTTAGCGCTGAGCCGGAGGGTTACACAGCTCCTTATAATCGCATCAATGCTGATTCCACTCGGGCCTGCCACGAGGCGGGACTTTCCTGGGTCACTACCTATCATGGTATGGCTAACATCCCTCGACATTATTATGAAGACTACCCTAATCACGTCTGGGTGCTGGGAGCCAGGCCGGATAAAATTTCTGACCTTATAGCAGTCAAAAAGGCTTTGGCCGAAGGAGCCGTAGAGAATAAGCCGCTTCTTTTTGTGGAACGGCCCCATGCTCGAAAAGCAGCCGATCAGCTGGATGAATCACTGCTAGCGTTAAAATCGGCCGTTGCTTCTGCTGCTTCTTTGGATGGCTGCTATTTGACCGGTCTTCAGGAATACTTCCGGCATCTTGTCCAGCAACAACAGGTTTACCGAGACGGTAACTCTATTGTTGCTAAAGGCGAGGTGGCTGCCGGCCTAACTTTTGCCTATCCGGGCTGTGACCGGGATCAGATGATGCAGTTAGGTGCCGGTGTGCTGATGTTTTACCGTAAGGGCTCTACAGTACTTCCTGCCTTATCACCGGGCCGGTATCCGCTGACACCGGTGAAAGATATGCCTGTTCTTTTGGAACCGGGGCCGGGCGTGGTTATTAAGAGCGCCGTTTATTATCCATTGGAAAAAAGAAGCGAGATTTTGCTGGAAGCATTTTATCCCAGAGAGATTGAGCTTTGCCTTGATCGGATGCCGGTCGGCTCTTACAAGATAGAGATAGCACAACCGGACAGGAAAGAAACCGGTAGGAACGCAACTGCGAGTACAAACAAAGAAGGAAAGCTTAAGATTAGGCTGCAACTACCCCAGGACGTAATGCAACAGGTAAACGTGTTCCATCATGTAGCCGGCGCTGCTTCTTCTAGCTGACGGAGAAAGAAGTGATAGTATGACCAAGGTTTTGGTTACCGGGGGTGCCGGCTTTATTGGCTCCCATGTGGTGGACGCTCTAATCAGTCTGGGACATGAGGCCGTGGTAATCGATAATTTAACAGCCGGCAAATTAGAGAACATCCATAAGAAAGCCAAGCTTTATCCTATCGACATCAACGATAATAAACTGGGAGAAATCTTTACTAAAGAAAAACCGGATTATGTAATTCACCTGGCCGCCCAAACTCAAGTAACCAAATCTATTACTAATCCTAGATTCGATGCCGAAGTCAATATTAACGGCACCATTAGTCTCCTTCAACAATGTGCTTTGCACCGGACAAAAAAACTAATCTACTCTTCTTCAGGCGCTGTTTATGGCCACAGCCAAAGGCTGCCCATCAAAGAGGAAGAAATGACAAGGCCGGTTTCGTTTTATGGATTGTCTAAGTATGCGGCGGAACAATATATTCAGCTATTTGGAGTCTTGTATGAATTAGACTATACCATCTTGCGCTATTCCAATGTATATGGCCTGCGTCAAAATCCTCACGGCGAAAGCGGTGTCCTAGCCATCTACATAAATAATTTGCTGAAGAATCGAGACCTGATCGTTCATGGAGACGGCGAACAGACTCGGGATTTTATCTTCGTAAAAGATGTAGCCAGGGCTAATCTGCAGGCTCTTCATTACGGAAGCCGTGAAACAGTAAATATCAGCTCCAATACAGCAACTAGCATAAACCGGTTAATCAGCAAGCTGAACGC
>DURJ01000014.1 GCA_012837285.1 Bacillota bacterium | reverse complement strand
CCTCCTCAGTGGGATGCATCTTCCAGTTATTATACCATAATTATTTAGTTGTATCCAGGTACAGGAAAGAACTGCCAGTAAAAAGGCCCTGTCTCCCTTAGGAAACTAAGCCTCCCGGCTGGTGGCCAGATCCTGTCGTCCAGGCAACCATAAGGTGAAACAAGTCCCGGAGCCCAGGTTGCTTTCCACTTCCAGCCGGCCCCCGTGGAACTCGGCGATCTGCTTGCAGAGCGGGAGTCCTAGGCCAGTCCCATTTTCCTTGGTAGTAAAGTAAGGCTGAAAAATCCGAGTCATGTCCGCCGGTGAAATACCTGGACCTGTATCTCGACAAGTAAGTCGCAACCAGTTATCGCCAACCGGTGCCAGCTCTAGCAAAATTTGTCCGGGACCCGACAAGGCAGCTAAGGCATTGCTGACCAGGTTCCACAAGAGCTGCTGCAGCAGCTTCGGCGTTCCGTAAACCAGAGGACAAGGACTCGCTTTTACCTCGACTTCGATACCGCTCCCCTCTGCCAAATGAGCAACCTTGGTAGCTATCTGATTTAATATCGCTGCCAGATCACAACGACTGAAGGGTATAGTGCCAACCCGGGTGAAATGAAGGCTGTCTTCTACTAATTGCTCCAGGTGGCCGAGCTCACTGGACAACATTTCCACGTAATGCCGAGCCCGGCTATCGTCTGCCACTTGGTCAGCTAATAGCTGTAAGAAACCATCCATGGTAGCGGTGGTATTCTTTATTTCGTGTACTATTCCCACCAATAGGCTTTCTCTCTTCAAAAATAAGCCCCCCTTAGATAAAGCGCACCCAGCTATGTATTCGACCTGATGGAAACAATTTCCTGCCGCCAGTAAAAAAGAACCGGGATACCCGGTTCTAACAATGCTGTTCTAGTATAAAACCAGTGTTCCCTTCTGATCAATCCGGGCGACGATACCTTGATCGCTCTCTTGAAACAGGTGCCGTGCCTGGCCGACTTGGATGGTAACATTGGGGTAAACTTTTTTCGCCACTACTGTTCCGCCAGCATTTACCTTAAGTAGAGTCGAGCTGCCTCCACCAGAACCGGCTTCGTTCACCACAATCCGTTCGCGAGCCTGGACCACACCTCCTCGTACTATCCCAGGTTGGCCGTCCACCCGGACACAATGACCGGCATACAAAAAAGACTGGTAGCAGCCCTTCCCGCCAACAAGAATGTCCCCACTGGCTTCTACCCGTGCCCCTTGGACATAGCTGGCAGAAAACAATAGTCTTTCTCCGGAAGAATTCTGCAGACTATCCACCAGCTTTCTTACCTGCTTAACTAAACCCCAGACTTCACCGGCACCGGTTACTTGCAGAACTCCCCGTCGACTTGTCGTTTCCCGCAGAGCTGACAGAACGTCGTCGATCTCGGCCGTAATAATGCCGGATACTTCTCGATAAGCCCCGGCCAGATCATTGATCAAGCCTGGCAAATACGAAAACTTGGTATCCAAAAGCCGAGACATTACCCGTCCCCAACCCCTACGGCTGGCTGCTGGCCCTAGTTCCGGATGCTCTGAGATTTGTGTAAGCGCAGCAGCACAGTCTTCCAGTCCGGCGGCTAATTTCTCCCACGATTCCTGCACACGCAGGTGCACTGCACCAACACCGCCGGCACGCACGATCCCGCCGATTACATTTTGACGGACAACTACTTGTCCACCGGCTGTCAGGTTAGCATGAGTAGAATTGCCCGTCACTTCTATATTTCCACCGGCATAAACAGCCATGGTTTCGTCTACATTTCCTCTTACAACCACATCGCCATTGAATTTGATATTGCCGCTGGCTAAATTAACACCCCGCTCAGCTACCAGTAACGGAAAGACCTCCAGCTTTCCTCGAACATAAGCAGGTCTCCCGCTGCGAGTAGCTACCGCCCTCAGTCCTCCATTTACAATCTCGGCGCCTTCACCGGCTAACAGCTCGATGTCCACTGGAACCCTGGGGGCGATCGGCTCACCGGTGACAGATAGCCCGGGTTCGCCCAAAACAGGCGGATGCTTAACCGCCAGTTCGTCACCGGTCTCTACGGTAGGAATAACTCTAAGCTCACGCCAGTCTACTCTAAGCTGTGCGGCATTAGGCAATCTATGTTGCTGATCCTTAAACTTTAACTCAATGCGTGCATCCTGCCCCGGAACAGGTGGCTTGCCTCTGGCTACAACCTTAGACACACCTGCACCAGTAACAGCCAATGACTCTATCGCCTTCTTATCGATGCCAACAAACACACCCTTTTCCTGTAAGGCCTGTTCAACCAATTCTGGCTTCACCGGAGGCAGCTGTGGTTCCGCTTTGGTTGTTAGCACTAAATGCTGTCGAGGCCCACTGTCCACTAGATAGTATTGGCTCCCTGGGACTAGATCGAGCCCAGCCTTTGCCTTTAAGCCGTCAGAAGACAACACCACCTGTACTGAGATTTGCCCCGGTTCGCTCATCAGTTCCACGCGAATCTTGTCGCTACTGGTAACTTCTCTAGGTTCAGTAATCTCTGCCTCATTGACATACAACTTAAGGCCCGGTCCCGGCTCAAGTACAGCCTGCCGTCCGCCGCCTCTGGGCTCCACCACAATAACACGACCCTGAAACACACTGGCACTTCCATCGCGTACTACTTCTTTCTCGGCCAATTTCTCTTTCCCCCCTTGCCTTAGGCCAGTTGTCACTTCTTAAGCTGCTCATAGCGCTGTATTACGGCCTGAAAGTCTTGCCACACCGGTCGTTTCTTGCTCGGATCTCGCAGTAAAGCCGCCGGATGAAAAGTAGGCATAATTAACAGTCCATCTTTGATTACCCACTGACCACGGTCACGAGTAATGCGCAAAGATGGATCCACCAGGATCTGGCTGGCTAAGGCCCCAAGACAAATAACAATTTTCGGCTCAATAATCCTTAACTGAGCCTGAAGATATGGTGTGCATGTTTTTACTTCATCGGGAGTCGGTAGACGATTTCCCGGTGGCCGACATTTAACCACGTTCCCAATAAAAACTCCGGCCCGGCTAAGGCCGACAGCTGCAAGAATGTTATCCAAAAGTTGGCCCGCTGCTCCAACAAAGGGACGCCCGAGTTCGTCTTCGGCTTTACCAGGTCCCTCGCCTACTAGCATTATGTCCGCTTCCGGCTTGCCCTCGCCAAAAACTACCTGCCGGCAACCATCACGCAACCGACAACGGCGGCAAGCGCTAACTATCTGCTTTAACTCATCCAGTGAACTAGCTTGCTCCCATAGAGGTCGAGACTTATCCGGTCTAGCTTCCGGGAGAAAACTCAGCTGCCTTGGATCAACTGTCATGCTAAACCCTCCCCTTGCAGTATAATTGGCTATACTGTGCATAGCCTCCTGCAAGGAAGGACCAAAAGTTATGTACTGACCAGCTCAATTAATTCAGCCGAGGGTGCTACGGTGAGGACCACCCTCAAAAACGAACGCGTACCTTCAGTAAGCATTTGCCACGGCGACTGTTCTTCCTTCATACTCTCCAGAAACGCCTTCACCACCACCGGATCAAACTGCGTACCACTGCAATCAGAAAGCTCCTTAGCAGAAGCTATGATTGAACGGGCCCGCCGATAGGGGCGGTTCGACGTCATGGCATCGAATGAATCGGCTACGGCTATAATGCGCCCCCCCAACGAAATATTAGCTCCTTGAATACCATCGGGGTAACCGCTGCCGTCGTACCACTCGTGATGGCTCCGGATCAGGGGTGCCAAATGCACCAACTTGCGAACCTTCTTCACCACCTTTTCTCCTACTATGGAGTGTTGCTTTACGCATTCATACTCTTGCTCAGTAAGCTGCGCCGGCTTGTTTAGAATCGAACGTGCTACTGAAACTTTGCCCACGTCGTGAAGCAACCCAGCCTGCTCGATTACTGCTATCTCTACAGGCGGAAGCTTTAGGCGCCGCGCAATAGTAACAGCGTAACCGGCTACCCGTAGACTATGGGCATATACATAGGGGTCTTCAATCTCCATGATAGCAGCCATACTAAGCACCTGCATGGGACTATGAATGGCGGTCACTTTCTTGCCTCCTTTATGCCCAGCTTCGTTAGGCGGCCAGTTCAGCAAACATACAGTCTCGATAGCGTCCTATCTTAAGCAAGACAAGCATGGCCCGGGGTTAGCCGGGCAATTTCATCTTAACAGTCGGTTGTCCTAATTATTATTTTATCAGTAAACTAGAACCTGTCTATCAGACAATGGTCTCAACTGCCATGCAACAAAAGACCCTAACAATAACTGTTAGGGTCCCAGTAGCATCGACATTGATCCCTTTTATTCGTTTAACATGCGCTCCATGGCCTGCCCAGCCTTATGAGCAGGCTGCTTAGCCAGATCCAACAGGCAAACTACCTCGCCCTGGCATAAAGTCAACCCTTCTTCGTAAGCCTGAGTCCAAGCAACTGACTTGGTTACTAATCTAACTTCCTCCCGGGCCAGGCGCTCCAAAATGGCCGGTGTTTGATCCTGGGAGCCACCGCTAACGGCAACTACTTCAAAATTGGGGTCCCCGCAAGCATTGACATAATCCAAACCAAGTAACCAACGAACTACCCCTTCGATACGAGCCTCGTCATTGCGGGCAATGACCAGTATACTAATGAAAGGCTTTCCCTGCCCCTGCCTTTGGCAAAACTTGCGCCGTAGCCCAACAAAAAGCGCCCACAACCCATAGATAGACAACAATAACAGACAAAGCATGGCCATATCGTTTCCGGCCCAAAGCATACCTTCACCTTCCTTTCTTGGTCAGAGTATGCTTGGGGCCAAAACCATGTGCTTGTTCAAGGTGCCACCTCAGCGCACATTTGTTGACTAGTTCAATTCTACTAACCCTTTTCGAATAGCGTACAGAGCTGCTTCGGTACGATCGCCTACGCCAATCTTACGAAATATGCTGGTGACGTGGTTTTTCACCGTTTTTTCACTAATAGATAGGGCGGCCCCAATTTGTTTGTTGCTGTGGCCATGAGCCAACAGCAGGAGAACTTCCTCTTCGCGAGCCGTCAGGCCGTCTACTTTCTCTTCCTCGCGCCCATTGGCTAGCCGAGTAAACTCGCCCATCAACTTCTTGGCTGCCGGTGGTGACATATAAGAATTTCCATCATTAACGGCCCTAATGGCACCTACTAGTCCACCTGGTTCCACATCTTTAAGTACATAACCAGCTGCCCCTGCTCGCACCATCTCCAGCAGGTGGTCGCGATCGTCATGAATGGTAAGAGCAACAACGCCAACTTCCGGAAACTTATCCTTAATCTCAGCCGTAACCTCAACACCGCTCTTATCAGGCAAATCCAAATCCATCAATACTACATCCGGCTTAGCTGCAGCAACTCCTTCCATAGCTGCGTGGGCCGTCCCTGCTTCCGCCACTATTTCGATATCATCCTCTAACTCTACCACTTTCTTGATTCCACTTCTTACTACCGGGTGGTCATCCACTACCAGCACACGAATCTTCTCCACTCTCGCCCCTCCCCCTAGCTTGTGTGCTATTCGTTTGTCCCAGACACTTCCTTCGAAACCAGGCTCTCACTTTGAGCGCACATAACGGCTGTTAACACCAATATCATACCAACAATTTGCCCTGGCTGAATTCGTTCGCCCAGTAGCGTCACTGCTAGTGCAACGCCTACCACTGGTTCAACGCTGGCTACCACTGCTGCCCGGCTGGCTTCCACTTGTGCTACACCGATGGAATAACTTACCCAGGGCACTAAAGTGCCCCACAGTCCCAACCCCAAGGCGCTACCCCAAAAAGAACCAGTCCTAACCAAAGGTGCCAGTCCCAGCGGTGGCCTTATTATGGTCAAGAGTAGCAAACCTATTAGAGTACAATAAAAGACCGTTGTCACTGCACTGAAGCGTTCCCGTGCTTTCTTGGCAAACAAACCGAAACAAGCATAACAGATCCCCGACATTATCCCAGCCGTTATCCCCATAAGATTAAGCCTTAATACAGTCACATCGTACCCTCTCGCTACCAAGAAACAGCCGCCTAAAGAAAGAACCACCGCCACAGCTTTTCCCCAGCTAAGCTGTTCCTTAAAGATAAATCGGGCCAACAATGTGGCCAAGGCCGGAGCAGTATATAGCAAGATTACTGCCACCGTTACCCCAACCAACTCCACTGCGGTAAAGTAAAAGATGTTATATAGAGCTCCGTTAACTAAACCAAAAGCAGCAAATAGTATTAGATCCCGTCTTTTGAGGCGAGGAAAACCGCCCTCTTGGCACAGCAGAAGAAGAAGTAAGCCTGGCAACGCTACTGCAGAACGCACCCACGCAACCTGCCAAGGGGTCAAGCCGGTGTCCAGCAGCCAACGGCCAAAAACGCCGATGCTCCCCCAGGCAACCCCTGCCAGCAGAATCCAGCCATAACCCGCGTTGAAATCAATCGACCCCCTCTAGTTCTTTTGTGGGCAAATGAAGGAGTACACGCGTTCCCGCACTTGGGCGGCTGTCGATCTTAAGGCTGGCACCCACCAGCTCTGCCCGTTCCTTCATCCCCACCAGCCCTAGGTGTTCACCATCAGTAATCCAAGCCCCTTCAAGCGGCACATCAAATCCGCACCCATTGTCCAGTACCTGAGCGGCCAAGAAATCAGGGGCAAATTCCAACCGTACCTTGATGTCGGTAGCGTTAGCATGTTTGACCACATTATTCAAGGCTTCTTGGATTATGCGAAAGACACAGGTTAAAGACGTACCGTCAATCTTCTGTTCTTCACCATGCACCGATAACAGTATCGCAGTACCGGTTCGCTCTTCAATCTGAGAAATAAGCTTGCTCACCGCTGCCTTAAGCCCAATGTTATCTAGAGATAACGGCCTTAGGTTAAAAATAACCTCCCGGGTCTCTCTCAGGCCACCCCGTACTATTTGCTCCACACTGCTCAGCTCATGTTTGGCCCGTTCCGTATCACTTTCAAGTACTTTCTGTGCTACTTCTAGACCAAGAATAGCCCCGGCCAATTGTTGAGCTAAGCCATCGTGCAAATCCCGGGCCACCCGCCGCCGTTCTTCTTCTTGCGCCTGGATGATACGAATGGCAACTTCACGTTTCTCCTGCAGCGTACCGATGGTGCGGGAAAGCTCTTTCAAATTCCCGCTTAAGTAATCCAGTGCCACTCCAACCTGGGTCGATAAGATTTCTGCCCGCGACAGCAGTCGAGAAATGTTCTTTAAGGTGCGCTCCAGCTCATCACGCTTAGCGCGAAGCTCTTTTTCCTGTTCCGTCAGTACAATCAGGCGCACCTGCATATCTCGAGCATGAGCATACGCCAGTCGAATTTCCTCCTCGTCGTAGTGCTTAAAGTCCCGGCTGACCTGCATGAGGTATAGTCGTGAGCGCTGTTCTTCCAACCGAGCAGCATCTACCTTGTCGATCACGGCTAAGGCCTTTTCCTTAACCTTCTCCAGCTCACGGGTGAGCCGAATCACCTCAGCCCGAGCATCGTCGGCAATGGAGTTTATTTGGTGTTGACTATCCTGAATAGCTGCTACCGTCTGCTGCAGGATTTCGTCTAAACGGGCCAAATCTGACTGAACCTCCACCCGCCTCACCTCTGTAACATTATTCGACTTCCAAGTCTTACCTTCCTGCTAATTCTGTCAAGACTTGGATAAAAAAGGAGAACTTATGCACAAATGGTTGTTCCCAAGGCAAAAGCCGGGGGAACCCCCGGCCGGTCAATTACCGTATTTGATTACTTCTCTACTGCTTTCACTGCTATTGTTACTTTTATTCCCCTGCTCCCTACTATGTCTTCTTTACGCTAACTTAGCCGCCGCTTTTCTTAATTCATCAACCTTATCGGTTTGCTCCCAGGTAAGATCTAAGTCAGTGCGCCCAAAGTGGCCGTAAGCAGCCAGAGGTTTAAAGATGGGACGCCTTAAGTCCAGGCTGGAGATAATACCAGCCGGCCTAAGCTCAAAATGATCCTTGATTAGTTGGCCGATAGCGGCAGCGGAAATAATACCGGTACCAAAGGTATCCACCGTAACAGACACTGGCCGGGCCACACCGATAGCATAGGCCACCTGGACCTCACAGCGTTCGGCCAGGCCCGCGTCCACTATATTCTTAGCTGCATACCGGGCTGCATAGCTGGCCGATCGATCCACCTTCGTTGGGTCTTTCCCAGAAAAGGCGCCACCGCCGTGGCGGGCACTACCACCATAGGTGTCGACAATAATCTTGCGGCCAGTAAGACCCGAGTCGGCCGCCGGTCCCCCTAACACAAACCGTCCCGTTGGGTTTACATAAAACCTGGTGTTGGGGTCAAGAAATTGCGCTGGGACAATAGGCTTGATCACCGTTTCAATAACATCGGCTTTAATTTTCTCTAACGTTACGTCCGGACGATGTTGGGCCGACACCACTACCGCTTCTACCCGCAAGGGACGATTGCCTTCATATTCCACTGTGACTTGGGTTTTCCCATCAGGACGCAAATACGGCAGTAACTTGGTCTTTCTTACCTCGGCCAGCCGCCGAGCCAACTGATGGGCCAAAGATATGGGCAGAGGCATAAGTTCCGGTGTTTCCCGGCAGGCATAGCCGAAGACCATACCCTGATCGCCGGCCCCAATTTGGTCCAGGGGATCAGCTTCCCCTTCTTTAGCCTCCAGACCCTTGTCCACACCCAAGGCAATGTCAGGTGACTGCTCATCGATAGCCGTCAGCACAGCACAGGTATCCCCGTCGAAGCCGAACTTGGCCCTGGTGTACCCAATATCCTTCACTGTTTGACGGACTAGACGGGGAATGTCCACATAACAACGGCAGGAAATCTCCCCTGTTACCAACACCAACCCGGTAGTGACAGCTGTCTCACAGGCAACCCGAGCATAAGGATCCTGGGCTAAAATAGCATCCAAAACAGCATCCGAAACCTGATCCGCCACCTTATCCGGATGTCCCTCAGTAACCGACTCAGAAGTAAAAAAATAACGTTCCGACAACAAAACTCCTCCCTTCAACAAAAAAGGCCGCTTCAATTTGGAAGTGGCCTTTTACTCCTATCTTCCAGAATTGACATTCTGCAGGAATTGGCACATCACCAGAATACCTCTGGCATGCTGCCGGGTTTCATCGGGCCAGTCCCTCCACCGCTCTGGATAAGAGCCCTCTATTCGATTGTTGCTACAATTCCTCCTCTGATGGTAACATACCTCACTTTAAACTGTCAAGAAATTTTGTCAACCGGGCAAAAACCTGTCGGTTAGAGTCATATCTGGTTGCGCCTTTCTTGCTGCTCTATGTGCTTTGTGGTAGACTGAGGCCGAACAATTGTGGAGGGGGCTTACCTGTGGAAGAACCGGCAAAGCGTTTAGTTCGCGTCGGCCTTATTGCCGCTTTATACGTGGTGATAACTTATGCTCTCCAGGCTACTAGCTTTTTCCCCACTCAGTTTCGTCTGGCTGAGGCTTTAACCTTGCTTCCCATGCTATTTCCGGAAGCAATTTGGGGGGTAGGAATTGGCTGCTTTATCGCTAATCTGCTCAGCCCAGCCGGACTTATCGATGTAGTGCTGGGAAGTCTCACCACCCTGCTGGCGGCCTACATAACTTATCGTTTCCGTTGGCATGCTATTGGCTACTTAGCCCCTATTGTGCTCAACGCTCTGATCGTAAGTGCCTATTTGCGCCTGCTGGCAAATCTTCCCTATTGGATCACGGCACTGAGTATCGCCTTTAGTGAAGCTGTGGTAGTCTTGGGACTTGGTTATCCTCTGGTATGGTATCTTAAGAAGTGGCAACAACGCTAACATAAGACATCGGTCCTGATTAACAGCGCTTGGGTTGATTCTACTGTTGCAGAAGTTAGCAGTTGTAACAGACGAACACAGACCATGATGGTTCCAGGTGTAAATCCTTAGCATATGCTGATGACAAGGGAGGAGGCATGTGCTGATGAAAACATGGCATGTACAACCTGGAGACACCCTGTACCGGATTGCTCTATCGCATGGAGTGCCGCTTTCTGAGCTACTGGTCGCCAACCCTGGCCTGGATCCAAATAATCTGGTTGCCGGTCAAGAAGTTGTAATCCCCGACAACAGTGGGAGCGGATCTCACAGTCCCCAGTGCCCCAGCGGAGTCTTTTGGGTGGTGGCTCCGGGAGATACACTGTACAGCATTGCCCAAGCTGCAGGGGTGAATCTAGCCGACCTGATAGCGGTAAACCCTCAGGCAGATCCTTTTAATCTGCGTGTTGGTCAAGAATTATGTCTGCCCCCTTCAGGAGCGATCGTACCACCGGAAATACCGCCTTGCCCCAGCGGTCTCTTCTGGGTGGTAGAGCCAGGGGATACACTGTATAAAATAGCCCAGGCCACCGGCTTCACCGTAGATGAAATACTGGCGGTAAATCCTGGCCTGGACCCTGGCAATTTGCAGCCATGCACTAATATATGTCTTCCCAGAGGTGGATTGCTCCCCTAATGCTTTCGCCTTATGAGCTCTCGGCAACTGCTTCCGCAACAGCAGTTGCCTATTGCTGTAACGTCCGCAGCTGAAGCCGGTGGAGCTCTCTAATGGTGCCAAACATCTTTCGATAGGATAAGCTGGCATAGTCCGGATAGGTCCAAGGCCACGGTCGAAACTCGCCGCTTACATAATGGAGTGTAACCTCTCCGTAGATCCCCTGGCCTAAGTACAGGCGGTGGGCATGGTCTTTGGTGGTAGCCAGAACTAGCTTGGCCAAGCTCACATACCCAACATCAATATTAACCCGACGGCGTCCTTCCTGGCTCCAGCTGTTTTCCAGATCGTTACTCCAGTTCTTGAGCGCCGGTAGCTGGGCCGGGTCTATTAGATTGCCAAAGGCAAAAAAGATTCGAGTAAGATTCGCTCCCATCTCGGCTTCATAGTACGTGGTATGAGCAAACGGCAGCCGCTCACTCTTATATACACACCGTCCCAGTCGGCCGGTCAGCTCTGATTGGGCAGCGGTAAGCATGTCGTCGTCACCGGTAAATACACTGGCGATAGGCGTAACCTGTTCCGGTGCCCGGACCTGTCCCAACTGTACCATTCCTTTCTGTCTGCAATTATTACTTGATAATTCTTCGTTAGCTTGGGGCAATTTCCTTTTTTTATTTCACTCTAGTATTGCCTTGCCTCCTCCTTGTTTGAGTTTGCTGTATGCAGAATCTGTTCCAAGATTTGTTGTCTTAGCTGAGCCAAAGCGTCAAAATCCATATAGGGGGCATAGTATTGCTCCATCTGGTCGTGGACATTTTTGGCTGCGCTAATAAAACTGATGGCCCGGTTGAATAAGCTGAAGAACATCTCTTTGTTTTCAGCTATAACCGCGGCATACTTTTTCTCCACCGCTTCATCCAGTGCTTCGTCCATGTTAACTACTACGTCGTCAACACCGGCACTGTATACGTGCGGTTCGATGGATTTGGTTAGGGCCACATTGAGTTTGGGGATAACCACCTGTTCCACCTTGCTAGGGTTTAAGGGGCAGTGATATAGTTCCACGTCGTAACCGCGTTCCAACGCCGCCTGCCCTACCTTGGCAATAAGCACTGATTTTCCTGTGCCCGGCTTGCCGGCAATGACATATTTTTTTCGACAGGGACCAATGATGGTCTCCAAGTGGTCCACCATACCGTCCGGTGTAATGGCGCGGGCAAACAGATGTCGATCACGGCCGACACGTACTGTCACCGGCTCCGCATCTAAGATATCGTGAATTATGGCTGCTGCCTGCTGGTTAGCCCACCCGAAATTCATACCTTCGGTATTGGCTTCCTCCCAGTCACGGTAGATAATCTGGGCCGCTTTTAGGAACCGATAGGCCCGGGTAAAAGTGCGGCCGACCTCTTTGTTTAAAGCTATCAGTTCTTTTTTATGGGTGCGGATCTTATCTTCGTCCCAATAGTTACCGAAATACACAATTTCGTCCACAGCTCCAGGTAGTCTGGGATCCAGCACATGCGGTGCCGTTCCATCGATGATGGCCACTCCCAGTTGAGGAAAGACAATACCGTCTAAAGAGCCATTGTCGGACGAGCAGCAATGAAACTCCACATCAAAACCCTGTTCCACCAGCGAATCGGCGATGGAGCGCATGAACGTGGACTTACCCACACCGGGGCCGCCTTTGATAATAAAGATCCGGGTAGCATCTGGGGGAATAATGTGATCATAAAAAGAATAGAAGCCCTCTGCTGTATTGCAGCCGGGAAATACCTTTTTGATTCTGCCACGGGCAGTCAATTCTTTCTCCTCCTTGCCATGTATGTTGTGGGCATCGCTAACATCATATTAGGATCATCCCCTTAATGCTCCTAAAATACAGCCGGCAAAAAGAAGGGGGCCGAAACCGGCCCCCGCGATTGGTCCAAGACACAAAAAGAAAGTTCAATTAGCCACCTGAAACAAAGTCATAAGTTCTTCCAAAGAAATGGGGCCAAAAAATTCCTCCAGTTCGAAGTGAGACAGAGTTGATCTAATGTCCGCCCGCTCGAATCTAATGCCTCTAAGTCGCTGCTCAACTTCAGCTACATCTCTGTGACCAAAGAAGTCGCCGTAAATCTTAGCCTGGGCAATTCGGCCCTGTTGGACATCCAAGCGGATTTCTACCTGCCCGGCAGCAAATCGCTTGGCATTGTGAAAATTGTACTTGGGTGACCGACCCCAAACCCAATCCCAGGTACTGTATTTTTCTTGGGCCAATCGGCGGATTCTTTCTTGCTCGGTAGCAGAAAGGATATAAGTCTGTATTTGTTGCCCGCCAAATATATGCTGCAAAAGATGCTGCTTGAGCTCCTCCATAGGTATCGGTTCCAAAAGAAAGTCGGAAATATTGGCCACCCGACTCCGCACCGATTTGATCCCTTTCGAGGCGATCTTATCCGAACTTACTTTCAAGGCTTGTTCCAAGATGCTAAAGTCCGTGTCTACCAGCAGTGTGCCGTGATGCAGCACTCTAGTAGATGTCATGTACTGGGCATTTCCCGATACTTTTCTGTTGCCCACAGTGATATCGTTACGGCTGCTAAAAGCAGCATCTAGACCCAAGTCCTTCAGTGCCGCTATCACCGGTTGGGTAAAAGATTCAAAAGCCGTATCTTTGCCAGGGGTGCGCGGTTCAATAAAAGTAAAATTAAGGTTGCCTTGGTCGTGGTAGACTGCGCCACCGCCCGATAAGCGGCGCACCACCTTAATCCCTCGTTCGATTGTAAAGTCCCTGTTCACTTCTTCAATGGTGTTTTGAAAGCGGCCCACCACAATGGTAGGGTCGTTTTGCCATAAGAGGATATAACTTTCTCTTTGGTCCAGTTCAAAAAACACATGTTCTTCTACTGCCATGTTGTAGTAGCAATCGCGATTATCGTTGGGGACGTACAGCACAGACGCTTCACCACCCTTTGTTTTTCTGATGATACCAGTGCCCATACGATTAATATGCTCCCGAAAATGGGCTTTTTATCTTGTTCAAGGCAAAGCGGTGGGATTTACCTGGGAACAGGGTACCCCCACCAAACACTTGCCGCAAACGTCGGCCAGGCCCAGGTCGCGAAAGCGAGCCGCATTCTCCAAACACATGGCATAGCACCTTTGTCGGTTAAACGACTCCTCCGACAAAGCCTCGTTTACACACCGCTGAACACAGATACCACAGCTACCATCCAGATGGTAGAGGCAGTATTCGTTATCCGCCCGAGTGGTAGGTTCTATTAGAGCATTGGTCACCAGTGTTCCTACCCGCCCGCAACACCCTTTGGCTGTAATCAGCATATTATTTAGTCCGAATTTGCCCAAGCCAGCAATATAGGCCGCATGCCGATGTGACCAGTCACTGATCAGTCTCTCGCGGTCGAAGTTGTGGGTAGGAGGAATCAGAACTGCCCTGTAGCCATGCTTTTTCAACTCTTGGGCTAACGCCTGATTAAGATTAGAAATAAGGGCGTTAGTTTCCACATAGGCTGTTGCCCACGCCCGTGAACTGCCTTGTCCTGAGATATTGCTCTCTACCACCGAAGATTCAAACGCTAAGAAATAGGCGATAACTGTTTGGGCATCAGGCAAGAAATCGGTAGGCACAGCATGAGACGAGCTAACAATGTTCTTGAGTTCCGTAAACAAGGGATCTGCAGCATCAGCGTAAGCCACCAAAGGAGCTCGCCATGAGCTGGCGGTATCTCTTTCCAACGGATAAGAGCGAACATAGTGCGCTATGAAGTTCTCAATCAGTCTTCGTATTGTTTCCGCCCCCTTCAGTTATTTGCGACTCTGTTTTATTTACTATCCCCAGCACCTAAACTCCTGCCTTGTTCAGCTTTTTACTATAGGCCTTAAACCCCAAGAAAAAGAAAAGAAAGCAGAAGTGATTCTGCCTTCAGCTACACCTTGTTTCTCGCTGCAACACTATACTATTATATTATCTCAGCCTGGTTGCAGGAAACTGCCCCGAAGCGGCTAGATTAATATCTTGCCGCCGCCTACCACCTGCTCACCGTCAAGATACAGATCTGGATTCATGACAATGCCATCCACATGGATCCCGGCGGCCACGTTACCGCCGAAGCCGTCGTTGCTGCCTAAAGCTAAATGGACTGTACCGTACACCTTTTCGTCCTCGAGCACAACCCCGATAATGCGAGCTTTTTCATTGGTACCTATGCCCAACTCGGCCAAATTACGAGCCAGGGGATTATCCCCTAACAAGGCGTGGAGGCGCTCCTTATCCGGTCCTTCTATTGCTACCAGTTGTCCTGCAGAAAAAGTCAGCTTGAGAGGGCCGGCCAGTTCTCCCAACCCAGCAAAAGAACCGTCTATTATCACCGTACCTTCGGCTGTTCCCTCCAGGGGAGCGATAAAAGCTTCGCCGGCAGGTAGATTACCAAAAGCGCCTGGTTCATGGCACATGCCGGTACAGGCTGCACCTTGCCGACCGGCCAAAGACATGGTCAAACGACAGCCGTCTTTTTCCACCACAGCCTCTGTGGCCGCTGTAAGCTTGTTAGCCAACTTAAGGGCCAACGCTGCCACCTGCTTATAATCGGCCTGCATGGCTCCGCCCTGAAACATTTCTTCCTTAATACCAGGCATGGTTGCTATTCTAACTCCGCCAGCAGAGGCTTGCCGGCGAGCCTTGGTATGGCTAAGAGAATCACGGGTAGCTGCAATTACAACATCCGCTGCGGCCATGGCGGCAGCAACTGTTTTGGTCGGTTCGGCCCCGCTTCTGCCGGTGGGCTGCATACGCATGAGTATAGCGTTAGCTCCCAGTTCCTCCCCAGCCTTAAACAGGGCTTCACCGATGATGAATGTGCTCTCATCCACAACCACTAAAAGTTCCTCACCAGTCTTAAGAGCCATGTTCTGGGTCAGTAGGCTCCTAGCAGCATTTAACATCTCTTGCTTCATCTTCATGCCCCCTGTACAAATTCGGACCAAATAGTCAACTGTTAAATTCGACTTGGCCCCAGATAAATCCTTTCCAGGCCGTGGTTCAATACATGTTCAGGCAATAAGTCTTTCTTGTCCTTGAGCCGTGCGCTTGTTAGCGCAGCCAAACAGCAATTAGCACAACCAGCGCTAAGGCCAACCGGTAGATGGCAAAGACTAAGTAACTGCCCTGACGTAAGTATTGAAGTAAGAAGTGAATAGCCCAGTACCCCACCATTGCCGCCACTATTACACCTAGAACAAAGGGTAAATCAAGGGCAGCAAAAGTGAT